>CBETCF010000164.1:0-4987 GCA_965534785.1 uncultured Psychrobacter sp. | reverse complement strand
GTTTCTCCTAGCGCCTCTAACAAGTTAATCTCGATAGTGCGAGATATAGCAGCGAGAGGTAAATGATTAGCCTCAACTCCAAAAGGATCCGTTATCTCTTCACTAAGGGCATCCAAGCCAAAAAAAGTATAGGCGATGACACCGCAAACAAAAGGGGTAACCCAGCCTAGAGAAGTCGCTAAGCCAAAAGGCAGCATGAAGCAATATAGATATGTAGTACGATGCACTAATAAGGTATAAGCAAAGGGCAATGGCGTGTTATGAATGCGCTCGCAAGCCGCTAAAACTATAGTCATGGAGGTCAGGCGCTCATCCATATTCTGTATCATAAGATCCGATGTTAACTGTTGCCGGCGAGTATAACCCAGCTTTTTACCCATCAATCGCAATAGATACTCAGGTAAATTACTGGCTTGACGCATACTAAGATGATGCTCTGGCTCTACAAAGCGCTCAACATCTTCCCAAGGTGAAGTGTTACGCAGACTATGTCGCAATGCGTGAGTAAAAGCTATGTTTAAGTGGATTATAGACTGCTGTATTTGGCGTCCGTCTTCATGTTCTTCATCTATAAAAGAGAGCACTTGGCGCGTAAAACTACGCGAATCGTATACTAACTGACCCCATAAACATCGAGCCTCCCACCAACGTTGATAACTGGCATTGTTACGAAACCCTAAAAATAAAGATAAGGCTATCCCAAGCAAAGTGAAAGGCGCAGCGCCGTAGGTGGAAAAGGAGCTAGGAATCCAGTGTTGTACGGCTGAAATTAAAGCACTAAGCAAAGTGATAAGTAAGATTTGCGGATAAATATGAGGAATGACAGAGCCACGCAGGCTAAAAAGTATTTTAAAGGCGTTGGGTTTTTGGCGGACAATCATGTCAGCTTCCTATTGATATGAGAGCGGTATACGCGGTATTAAATACCTGATTTGATCAGCGTTAGAGGTGATCTATCTATGAAGGTAATAATTGTTGGTGCAATGATGATTAGCGATTCTAGCATCAAATCCTTTTTATTTTTTGAACCCGCTAGGTAATAAGTAGAATACAGTTATTAGAAAATGGAATATTTGGCATTATTATCTTTAAATGCTTATTATTTTCCTTAAATATAGTCAGTTCGAAATAAAATCGATACGCTAATATTAACGTGCAACTGGTATAAATTTTCCTTGCATGCTGTGTCTACGCTGACAGAGGCTGCGCAAAATTCATTCCATCTGCACTGTATAGGTTTTAAAGTGAGTCAACTATAATCACTGTAAAAATATTGATATTTATGCTAATTATTATAAGAGTGGTTTAATCATTAGCTAAGCCCTGTACGAAATAGAGTGCCTACTACAACGGAGCTGACCGAGAATAAAGTCACTAAGATGATATTGGTCGAAAAAGCTTTTAGAGTGTGCACTGATAACTTTGGTATCCTATAAAAACGGGCATGCAAAGCAACGGAAACCGTTAATAGTAATAGCAACAATTTAAGACTAATAACGCCTAAAGCTGGCATACCGACCTTTTCAAATTGCTGCTCAAACTGCAATAAAACTTCGATGTCAGCTGTCGAAATTGCTTTAGGCAAGATTACTGATATTAGTATTAAATGACCGCCTGTCCAAATAGTTGCCCCTAATAATGTATGATTAATATGTAGTTGAGCATAAAGTAAATCCTTGAAATGCTAATATAATAGCAATGAAGATCGGTTCATTCGCATCAATTTATTAAGGTATCTAATTATGAAACGCGCTAAGCAATTACAACCCTTATCTCGCCAGCATCACCTTGGTCTAAATTTATCTCGTCATGCTAAAGAGTGTGCTGATAAACCTAATGAAATAAATGAGCATTGGCAAAAGCTAACGTCATATATCAAGGATATGAGCAGCCATTTTCAGCTTGAAGATAATTTAATCGCTACTGCTTTACAGCCTTATCAAGACTCCACACCTGAGGTAGCCAAGGCACTGACTACGCTCAATGAGCAGCACCTATTACTGCATAAATTAATGGATGAGACTCAAAATACTCAAGACCAAAAAATAACAGCAAACCAAGTCCGAGAGCTTGGTAGCTTATTATACGAGCATATTCGCTTTGAGGAGCGAGAACTATTTCCACTCGCTGAAAACTATCTAACGGAAGATGAACTAGATGCTATCTATGAGGCGAGTTCAGATGAG
Organism: uncultured Psychrobacter sp.; assembly: GCA_965534785.1. GTDB lineage: Bacteria > Pseudomonadota > Gammaproteobacteria > Pseudomonadales > Moraxellaceae > Psychrobacter. The sequence goes on along the minus strand of CBETCF010000164.1, from coordinate 2,801 downwards.
GTCAAACGTCTGGATGAAAATCGTTGATATAAAGGTGGCCTAGCGGCTTTAAATTGATGTCACCTCATTGGCGGCTGTCAAGTAAAGTGCAGGTAATAAATGGCCTTTTAGGAAAAAGCCATTTATTACCTGCGTACTTTATTTATCATGAGCTCTATCTATCATATATAGAACTGTTAAGAAAGAGGTCATAAAGATAGCTATTAGCCCCGAAAGATATTTTCTTGTTCAAGACTCATCTCAATGCCTTCTATATCAGCCTCATTGGCTAATGTGAAAAGATAATCACATAGCGCTTGATGAAAAGCTTGTTGACTGAGCTTATTATGAATAGCAGGGCTCACTTGCTCATAAGTCATTTGAATGCCCGGCTGCTTATCTAACACATCTACAATATGAAAACCGTATCTGCTTTCGATAGGACTGGGGGCTAGTCCTGCCTCTGACTTAAATAAATGACTTTCAAATTCTGGAACCGTTTGGCCTTTATCAATGACGCCTAACTCCCCACCCTGCTCTTTTGAAGGACAAGCAGAATACTGCCTTGCAAGCTCAATAAACTGGGCATCAGGATTGCTATCGTTTTTGATCTGTTCAATCAGCTCATAAGCAATTTTTTTGAGCTTTAGACGCTCATCACCGTCATCAGGTGCGCACGCTAATAAAATATGACGCACTGACATAATAGGGTCAGTCTTAAAGTCAGCTACATTTTGCTGATAATAACGCTCACAAGTAGCCGTATCAGCGATAGTGGCTTGTACGTTTTTATCGATTAGCGCAGAAATTGCTTGTTCTTCGTCTTTATCCCATGCTGTTGTACCAAGACTTGGCTCATCTAACACCGCTATTTTTAACAACTCTCGCACCACTAAAGCTTGCGTTGCCAAAAACACTGCATCTTCTTTATCAGCAGCGGGGTGATACTGTAGCTCTTGCGCGATAGCGGTTCTATCGATCATCTCTCCGTTAACCGTGACAGAAGGCAACTCATCACGACTAGAAGCAATTAGATTTTTGTGGTTACTGCGCTCCTCCGCCATTGCCTTTTCGATAAACTCTTGATCAGAATGTGGTTTTTGTAGATCGGTTAAGGTTGGCATTAAATGAACGATATCATCACCATGGTCATGACTATGATGATCGTGACTGTGGTCATGACTATGATGATCGTGACTGTGGTCATGACCACAATCATGTCCGCTATGCGTGTGATTGGAATCAGCAGAGGCATGATCAGTATGAGTGTCACTACTAACGTTATTATTTACGCTATTAGTCTTCGTATTATTGGCTGGATTGTAGGTACTGACAGTCATGGCTTTTACTCCACTGAGGTTTTTGATAAAAGGATTCTGATAATATTAAGCTAGTTCTAAGCTCATTTTAGGGCCAAATGGTTCGTAATGAACGCTATCAACACCATGGTCTAAGCTTACTAGCGCATCGATAATACTTTCCATAAACGGCATGGAACCACAAACATAAATATCTGCAGGCTTAGGTAAGTTGGCAAGCCAGGCTTCGTTAAGGATTTGTCCAGAATCAAAGTAGAAGATATGTTTTTCTACATTTTCAGCGGCTGCTAATAACGTATTTACTTCATTGTTAAAGGCATGATGCTCTTGGTTCTGGCAAGCATAGACCCAAACGATTGGACGCTTTGGATTGGCAGCCACTTGGGCTTCTAACATCGATAAAATTGGTGTTACTCCAACGCCGGCACTAACCAATACCAATGGCATATCGTTTTGCTCGACCAAATCTTGGGTAAGCTCAAAGTCGCCTGCAGGTGCTGATAATAAAATGGTATCGCCAACCTCTACTTCATCATGTAAATAGTTAGAAACCAGACCATAATGCTCATTGCGATTATCACGTCTTACCGCAAACTGAATACCTTTATCGGTATGAGTTGAATATAAGGAGTAATGACGCAATGCTAAATTATCGCTATCTGTAGGATCTGTTTTTACCGTGATATATTGACCGGCAGTCAGGGTGAGTTTATCCAAATCGATAGCTTGGTTTTCATCTACTGGAATAACGGTAAAGGCAGCAATGTCAGTAGCAGCGGCAGACTTCTCTACCACTTTGAAAGTGGCAAAACCCTTCCACATTGCTTGCTCATACATCGTTTCTTCTAGCTGAATAAAAACGTCAGCAATCTCATCATAAGCCTCAGACCATGCATTGATAATGTCATCGTTAGCCGCCTCGCCTAAAACCTCTTTAATAGCCCCTAATAAATGATGACCGACAATAGGATAATGCTCTGGTAAAATTTGTAGAGCGCGATGTTTATGGCTAATTTGTGTCACTTGTGGCAGCAGGCTCTCTAGTTTATCTAAATGCTTTGCTGCTGCTAGCACGGTCGTCGCAAGCGCAGTCTGTTGCCGCCCTAGTTTCTGATTGGTTTCGTTAAAGATATCCAGCAATTCAGGATGTTCATTAAACATGTTTTGATAAAATACCGTGGTAATGGTGGCCCCATGCTCTTCGAGCACAGGAACAGTTGCTTTGACGATCTCGATAGTTTGTACAGAAGCCATGAGCTTCTCCTTGTTAAGTCATTACTTTGATAAATTAAGAGAGAGTATTAACGAGAGCCGCTTTTTTAAAACCATTAGCAGCACTCAATTAATTAAATAAACCCTATAAGATTCATTTGAAATGAATCTTATAGCATCTCTACTAAAATATCAATGTTTTATCACTACCAAGCGCTATATTTTATTGCGATCTTTTTTGTCTAACGATCTGATAACGGCGACCCAAATACCAAACTGGCGCACTAATGA
>CBETCF010000163.1:0-5031 GCA_965534785.1 uncultured Psychrobacter sp. | reverse complement strand
ATTCCTAAAACTTTACCAGTCATTAAGCTATAAATCACCAGTAAACAGTGACTTAGAGCCAAAAAAATGTTAAAATGGTTCTTTATTTTCACCCTATTTTCAGCGATTATCTGACGATCTCCTCCACAGTGTTTTGACCCCTCATAAAGTAATATATTGTTGGTCAAAACACTGTGGATATAAAGTTTTAGTAGTGCTAATTAGCAGTGTTAGTTATCAGTGCTAAGTGGAGTATAGGATAACGTTATAGTGCGATACCTAAAGGTAACCGTACCACTATTAGCTGATTACGGCTTGATTAAGGAATGCACATGAGTGACTCATTACCTATCGATAACGAGCAGTTAGATACTGAACTGTTAGACACAGAATTAGTCGCAGAAAATAGCTCTGAGACTGTAGCTGCCGACTCTCTTGTTGAGAAATTACCTTCTGATTATAGCTCCAAGGATATCCGTGTATTACGCGGGTTAGAGGCGGTGCGCGTGCGTCCGGGAATGTATATTGGTGATACTGATGACGGTACTGGCTTGCACCATATGGTGTTTGAAGTCGTAGATAACTCTATCGATGAAGCGTTAGCCGGTCATTGTGATCAGATTGATATTATCATTCATGAAGACGAATCAGTAAGTGTCATGGATAATGGTCGCGGTGTTCCTGTCGATATTCATCCAGAAGAAGGGGTGTCAGCGGCTCAGGTTATTATGACTGTACTGCACGCTGGCGGTAAGTTCGATGATAACAGTTATAAAGTATCAGGCGGCTTGCATGGCGTTGGCGTATCGGTTGTCAATGCGTTGTCCAAGACTCTTGAGATGAACATCTGGCGCGAAGGCTACCATTATAAACAGACCTATACTGATGGTGTTCCTGATAGCGAAATCCAGCAAATGGAAGCCACTGAGCAAACGGGAACACAAATCCGTTTTTATCCTAGTAATGATGTCTTTACCGGCACCATATTTGAATACGATATCTTAGCTAAGCGTTTGCGTGAGCTGTCATTTTTGAACTCTGGGGTGCGTATCGTCCTCACCGATGAGCGTATTGACAAGCGTCATGAGTTTGAACATAAAGGTGGTCTATCAGAATTCGTTAGCTACATTAATGCCGGTAAAGACGGTATCAATGAAGTTTTTCACTTCACTAGCGAGCAAGATGACGGCATCAGTGTCGAAGTGGCGCTACAGTGGACGGATACTTATAACGAAAAAGTACTGTGCTTTACCAATAATATTCCACAGCGCGATGGTGGCACCCATTTATCCGGTTTTCGTTCAGCATTGACCCGTGTACTTAACAGCTATATGGATCGTGAGAATTTATTTAAAAAAGAGAAGGTCGTTGCTACCGGTGACGATGCGCGTGAGGGCCTAACCGCTATTGTATCGGTTAAAGTTCCTGATCCTAAGTTCTCCAGTCAAACCAAAGATAAGCTAGTATCCAGTGAAGTCAGATCCGCCGTTGAATCAGCTATGCACGATAGATTCAATGATTATCTGCAAGAGAACCCTAGTGCGGGTAAAGCCATCGCTGGTAAGATTATAGATGCTGCGCGTGCACGTGATGCTGCGCGTAAAGCCCGTGAAATGACCCGTCGTAAGACTACTTTAGACATTGCTGGCCTGCCGGGCAAGTTAGCAGATTGCCAAGAAAAAGACCCTGCTTTATCAGAGCTATACATAGTGGAGGGTGACTCTGCAGGTGGTAGTGCTAAGCAAGGTCGTAGTCGTAAGACCCAAGCGATTCTGCCGCTAAAAGGTAAAATCCTCAACGTTGAGCGCGCGCGTTTTGACAAGATGCTGTCATCGCAAGAAGTCGGTAATTTAATTACCGCGCTTGGCTGTGGTATCGGCCCTGATGAGTATAATCCGGACAAAGTTCGCTATCATAAAATTATCATCATGACCGATGCTGACGTCGATGGCTCACACATTCGTACTTTGCTATTGACCTTCTTCTTTCGTCAAACTCCTGAGTTGATTGAGCGTGGCTATATTTATATCGCTCAGCCACCGCTTTATAAAGTCAAAAAAGGTCGCCAAGAGCTTTATCTAAAGGACGATGAGGCACTTAAAGCTTATCTATTGTCGTCGACCATTGATAATACTAAGTTACATGTCAGTGAAGATGCCCCGGCCATTACTGGTCAAGCGCTTGAAACTTTGCTCAATGATTATAACCAAACTCAGCTAATAAAAGCCCGTTTGCAAATTCGTTTCCCAGCAACGCTATTAGATGCGTTAACGCATACGCCGAAACTGAGCACCGATATGACTTACGATAAGTCAGTAATGGAAGAGTGGCAAGCAAAGTTGCAAACGCAACTTGAAAGTTTTGGTAGTGATTTGAGCCCTGAGATTGAACTGGTCAATATTCATGCTCCTATTTCGACCTCGGAAGGTATGGATGCTGTCACTGCTGACTTACTTGGTATGAAGCCGCAGGTGCAGGCCGAAGGCACTGCCGCAGATTCTAGCATCACTGGCGAGTCGATTTCTGACAGTGAAACGCAGTCGAAAAAGCCGCAGTGGTTACCGCGTATTACGGTTTATGTGCATCAATTAGCGCACAACTATTTATTAGATGCTAGCTTCATTAATTCGGGCGAGTATAGCAAGTTGTTACGTTTAGCGAGCGAGTGGAATACTTTATTAGCAGATAGTGCCTTTATCCGCCGTGATAGCACTAGCGCTAGTAAAGATATTCCAATACGTGACTTCGATCATCTATGGCAGCAAATGATGTTAGAAGCACGTCGTGGTTTATCTGTTCAGCGTTACAAAGGGCTAGGCGAGATGAATGCTGATCAATTGTGGGATACTACAATGGATCCTGAAAACCGCCGTATGCTGCGCGTCACCATTGAAGATGCTATCGCTGCCGATCATATGTTTACCTGCTTAATGGGCGATCATGTCGAACCGCGTCGTATCTTCATCGAAGAAAACGCTTTGACGGTATCTAATTTAGATATCTAAGTCTTTGAAATATAGGTTTATAATAAAAGTCATCTTGCTAGCAAGGTGGCTTTTTTTGTTTCACGTGAAACCCTTTATTAATCATAGTTAACAGTGATGAGTTAAATATTTTATAAAGCAACTAGGGCAGTAGCTTGGAGAATAGTTATGTTAGATGATGAACAAAAGAGAGACCTAGCAAAATTACCCAAAGCGACTTTGGTTAATTTTGTCGCTGATGTCCAAGGCATGGATAAGCTATTGGATAAGAAGATTGAGCGACTGTTACTACAATCGGATAAGCCTAAGTTAATTAAAAAATTGACCTCCACTTTAAAGGGCTTAAGACGCCGGCGCAAAACGTTAAATTACTGGGAATATAACGACTTTATAACCGAGTTGCATTACTTAACCGATGACGTGATGAGCTTGTATCCTGAGCAACCGCGAGAGTGCTTAGTATTACTCGAATTATATATAGAATCTACAGACTCAAGCTTAGAGCGAGTGGATGATTCAACGGGCGAGATAAGGTCAATTTACTCGCGTTTGACGAAGCTATGGCTGCAAGTAGCGTCGAGTTGTTATGAACAAGAGAAGCAAGAGGTTGACACAGAAGAACAAGATATCTTGACGCAATCTTGGATACATAAAATTAAAGCCATGATCGAGGACAACGAATATGGCACTAAGGATAATTTGCTACGTCATGTTAATCAGCTATTCTCTACCTCTGAACTTGATAGCCTGATCGAAGATTATAAGTATGACTATCAGACTTTGCTTGCTGAGGCATTTAGTAACAATCAGCCGATGTTAGAAAACCATAATTCTACTTTAACAATGAATGCTAATAGCCTACAAAAAAGGAATTTAGAGCATGCGCTAATTGATTTGGCTTGGGCACTAGCAGATGTAGAAACTTTTGAAGATATCTACTTATATCTAAATGCCACTAGAGCATTTTCGTCAACCGAGTTCGATAACTTAATACAGTTCATGATCGATAATCAAGCTTATGAAGTAGCGTTGCATTATTTGAACGAAAATTGGCCTGGTAATGATAAAAAGATAAATACTAAAACCTTGAGTTTACAGCGTTTAGATTGGCTAAATATTATATATAGCGAACAAGCTAATAGTGGAGCGCTTTACGATGCCTTGCTTGCTGCGTTTGAATTACAACCTTCATATACGCGTTTTAGAAAAGTAATGGCTATCGCTAGTCCTGCCCAGCAAGCGCATCTACGCAAGAGAGTATCTGAGCTTGCTGATCAACAGTCGGATGTCATTATGGCAATAGATTTGTGGCTTGAAATAGGCGAGTTTGATCGGGCTACGCAAATGGCTATTGCTAGTTATCAAGAATTTGATGAGATGCACTATTCGACACTTACCCAATGGCTAAAACGTTTGCCTGATGATACTAATCTTATTCGAGTAGCAATTTACCGTAGCTTACTTAATGATATTTTGGATAACGATCGCTCCATGGCTTATGGACATGCCGCTCGCTATTATAGACATTTGCTTAAATTAGATGCTTTTATCAGTAGATCTAACAATGGTTATGGCAGTCTTGATAATCACCAAGACTATGTAAAAGTGCTTAAGAGCACACACAGTAAAAAGTATAGTTTTTGGGACAGAGTGGAGAGTTAATTGTCCAAAGACTGGATAATATAAAATTTTAAACTCTAAAAATTAGAGCAGAAAAAGTTCTAATATTTAAAGTTCCACGTGAAACGAGCCACTAATAAGTAGAGAGTAAATGATCGAAGTTATACTATTAGCCTTTGCCTTAGCAATGGATGCGTTTGCCGTATCAATAGGGCTAGGGGCAAAGTCACAAGCTAAGAGTCAGAAAAATATTTTAAAATTAGCACTATATGCCGCCCTTTATTTTGGTATAGCGCAAGGATTAATGCCAGTTCTAGGCTACTTACTAGGGGCTGTATTGTTAGGCTGGTTGGCAACAGCAGCGCCTTGGATAGGTGGCAGTATTCTTATAGTATTAGGCGGAAAAATGCTTTATGAGGTGTTATCGGTCGATAATAAAGGAGAGATA
>CBETCF010000162.1:0-5049 GCA_965534785.1 uncultured Psychrobacter sp. | reverse complement strand
AAGCCTGCTGCTAGTTTATTCTGATTAATTTTAATCAAGCTCTCTTTGATTTGCCAAAGTAATTTGACTAGATAATCACGTTTTGCGAGTGGTAATAACTCTAGCATGGCAATTTCACTGGGATGATAATAACGTTTGGCGACTTGCCAAGCTACTTTATTGATTTCAACATCAATGCCGATCGCTTGCTTATAACTGATAGCCACCGCAACTTTATCAGCCGAATGACTAAAGCACACATAGTAGCCATGATGGCTGAGTCTGTAGGGAAATGCTAACTCCTCCAAAGTATCTACGATAGACAGTTCAGTTAGCAGTTTTTGCAGTAGTAGCCGCACCCCGTGACGCTGACTTTGACGCTTTAAGGTTTTATCTATTTGAGGATCTCTCCTTAATATCGGCGCAGTCCCCTCTAGACTTGCCGTGGCACAGTAACTGTCTGAGTCGAGCTGAGTAAACTGGACATTATTAAGTGATATCATAAGTGGCAACATCAGTATTAGTGTTTGTTTTAAATTCTAAAAAACCCAGCAATAATAATATCACTGGGTTAGCTTTATAACAGTAGGATAATTAGTGCTAGCTTATAAGTAATAAGCGCTAACCATTAATTATCTTATAGCGAACTATGTTATTAATAAGATAATTCAGCACGGCGATTTTGGGCATAGGCTTCTTCAGTAGTGCCAGCTACCGCAGGACGCTCTTCACCATAGCTGATAACACGAATGTTATTTGCTGCCACACCTTGTGCTGCTAAGTAATTGCGTGCAGCTTGAGCACGGCGCTCACCTAAAGCGATGTTGTATTCACGGCTACCGCGTTCATCAGTATGACCTGCGATTAGCACTTCAGCAGTTGGATTGGTGCTCAATAGGCTCGCATGTTGATTCAATACGCTAGCAGACTGCGCAGTAATTTCACTGCTATCAAATGCAAAATAAACCACCGCTTGCATATTGTTGGCGGCATTGACTACGCCTACTTGGTTATCAACGATAACCGCGCCAGTATAAGCACCTTGACCACCAGGGATACCTAGTGGCGCTACTACAACTTCAGAAGTAGTGCGTTTGGTGGCACAACCTGTCGTTAATGCAACAGCACTAGAGAGTACAGCTAGGGCTGCAATTTTAGCAAAACGGCTACTAGAAGGAAGATTTTGTGACATTTGAAGCTCCTAAATACTTAATTAAATTGTTATTTTAAATGGCTTATAATAAACCTAAGCAATTGACGTTTATCATAAAATCAATGTTACGTTGTGTAAGTAGCATTACTGTTAATAATACCAAGGTTTAGTAGGTATTACAGTATGTGTCTGATAATTTAGTTTTAAAAGAGAATTATTGCTGATTTTAATCGACTTTGGTTACCGTTAGAATTTCATTTGGCTCAACAGACTCTAATAACTACCAACGATGTTTGTCCCAGTTTTCAGGATTGGCCCAATATTTATTATTCAACCAATTAGGCAAGCGCTTATAATCATACAGATTGAATTGCCAAAGGGTTATTAGTGGATTTGTCGCCGTTGTTTTAAAATTCCTATCAGCACCAGCTATTGCTGACTCTAATGTGCATTCACTAACAATATCAAATGGTGTAAAACCATAGGCTCTTAGATTGATGTCATTATTAACAGCGATCAGTAGATGGGCAGCATATAGATCACGATAGCGCATAATAGTAGGAATAAAGGGCTGTAGCTGCTCCTCTGTGACAGTGGGTAGCCAAAAGCAACCAAGCTCATAGCGTTGCCTGACGTTTTGTTTATTAAGCTGTGCCAGAGTAGTTATTTCAATCTGCTTTTTAGCCTCTTTTTCAATAGAGTTTTTTATCTTACTTTCGCTAATGTTTTGGCCATCGGCTTGTTTCGCTTGTTGGTTTAAGTTTTTGACCTCATTATTATCTGCTACTACCCATAAAATAGGCGAAGCAATATTATCGCTAGTTTCAGTAGCACTAACCGTATCAGTATTCTGCTTTTGCGTATCTGCCAATAGAGAGGGTAGCAAAGCGTCGCTGTAAGCTATCAATAAGGGTAGGGTAATAGTAGGATGGGTGGAATGACTACTCATAAGGGTTTACCAAAGTGATTAAACAAGAATGTTACTCTTGAAATTTGCTCAGCTAAGCCAATGTAGCCTTAAAGCTTGCGAGAATCAAACTTAATTTAATGAGTGAGCTGAAACTAAACTAAGCCTTATGATACCAATTAGAAATAACCAAATAATTTTGAGGTGAATCCTCTTTTTTCTTTAGAACAATAATAGGAATACTAATGTCCACGACCGAAACCGATGCCAATATCATCAATGCTGAAATGCCAGACGTCCCGCCACATGAGCCCAGCCAAATCAACAGTAAAATCCATTTAAAAGACTATAAGTTACCGAGCTTTGATGTCGAAACTGTTGAGTTAGATATTAAGTTGTTTGAGGATTACGCTACTGTTGATAGTACCTTAGTGATGACTCGTCAAAGCGCTGGCGATTTAGAGCTTTATGGCGAGGATCTTGAGTTAATATCTATCAAACTCAATGACGAGGAGCTGGCTAGCGATCGTTATCAGCAAATGGGCGGCAAGCTGATTATCACTGATGCGCCAGAGCAGTCTACTTTGCAGCTACAAGTTCGTATCCACCCGCATACCAATACCGAACTTGAGGGTCTGTATATAGCGGGTAGTGGTAGCGATACTATGTTTGTCACCCAATGTGAGCCTGAAGGCTTTCGCAAGATTACTTTTTATCCCGATCGCCCTGATGTACTCGCCGTATTCACCACGCGCTTAGAAGCCGATAAGCGTTTTCCAACGTTATTGGCCAATGGTAATTTAATTGAAGCAGGCGAAGTGGCAGCAGATAACAACCGCCATTATGCTATTTGGCAAGACCCAACCAACAAGCCAAGCTATCTATTCGCTAGCGTCATTGCTGATTTAGAAGTATTAAGTGATAGCTACACCACTAGCGAAGGTCGCGAGGTATTGCTTGAGCTATATGCGAAGAGCGATGACATCGATAAGTGTCATGTCGGTATGCAAGCTTTGAAGGATTCGATGCAGTGGGACGAGGTTAATTACGGCCGCGCCTATGACTTAGATCGCTATATGATAGTCGCGGTAAGTCAGTTCAATATGGGGGCGATGGAGAATAAAGGCCTTAATATTTTTAACACTGCGTGCGTATTATCGAGTCCTGAGACCACCACCGATGCGCGTAGCTTCAGTGTCAAAGCTATCATTGCTCATGAGTATTTCCATAACTGGACTGGCAATCGTATTACCTGCCGTGATTGGTTCCAATTGTGTCTAAAAGAAGGCTTTACCGTCTTTCGTGATCAGTCTTTTTCTGCCGATCAACAATCAAGTGCGGTGCAGCGTATTGACGACGTAGCGACATTACGAGCGCATCAATTCAGTGAGGACGCTGGGCCACTCTCGCATCCGGTACGCCCTGAGAGCTTCGTTGAGATTAATAATTTTTATACGACTACGGTATATGAGAAAGGCGCAGAGATTGTACGAATGATCGCTAACACTCTAGGCGCAGAGAACTTCCGTAAGGGCACTGATGAGTATTTCCGTCGTTATGATGGTCAGGCGGTCACCGTTGAGGATTTTTTATCAGCGCTAAGTATTACTGATAGTAAAATTGAAGACTTTATCGACTGGTATCGCCAGCCCGGCACACCTATGCTATCTGGGCATCAGGATTATGATAATGATACGCAAACTTTGAGTATTACGCTCAAGCAGCAGACACGTCATGTCCCAGGATTCGCAGCGCCAAAGCCACTGCCAATTCCAGTGTCAACAGCGTTATTTGCTAAGGATTCAGGAGCTATCATTAGCGAACGGATGTTGCTGTTAGATCAAGCAGAGCAGACCTTTGTTTTTGAGGGCATAGCTGATGAGCCAGTAGTTTCCTTATTGCGTGATTTTAGTGCACCAGTACAGCTCAATTATGATTACAAGGACGAAGATTTAGCCTTTTTGCTTGAGCATGAGACCAATGGTTTTAATCAATGGCAAGTGACGCAAATGCTAGTGAATCGAATCTTATTACAAGTTCAAAGCGTAGAGAAAAGCAGCCCTGATATTTATTTGCAAGCACTAGCGCAGACGCTACCTAAGCTTGCCGCTACTGATGCGATGCTAGCCTCACGTTTATTAGATATTCCATCAGCGCAAGAGTTAGCTTCAGCGACTCATAAAGACTACGATCCCGAAGTAATTAAACAGCAGCGCGATGGTTTATATAATCAAGTAGCTGAGTCACTTAAGGGTCAGTGGGCACAGTTATACCAGCAATTACCCATGCAGCCTTATTCAGATACCCCGGCAGCACTTGGCGAGCGAGCTTTACGTAACGTAATCTTAGATATGGCTTTGACTGCGAAAGTTGATGGTGCAGAGCAGTGGGCGCAGCAGCAATACGATAATGCCAGTTGTATGACCGAACGCTTTGGCGCACTTAAAGCTATGGTCAATCATAAAGTCGACAATGCCAGCGAGTATTTAGCTGACTTTTATCAGCGCTTTAATGATAATGCTTTGGTAATAGATTTATGGTTCAGTGTGCAAGCGGCTAGCAGCCATGTCACTACAAAGGATATAAAATCGTTGCTAGTGCATGATGATTTTGATTGGCATACCCCTAACCGTATCCGTTCGGTCGTTAGCGCCTTTACCTCGCAGCCGACTGTGTTATGGACAGAAGAGGGTCTAGATATTTATACAGGCGTCATCAAGACTTTGGATGAGACTAATCCGGTGCTTGCTTCACGAATGTTACAAGTACTAGCGCGTTGGTACACTTTAGTAGAGCCGAGTCGTCAAATGGCGAAGGATAAGCTCATTAAGTTGCAGCAGCAAGTGACTTCCAAAAATGTACTAGAAACTCTAGATAGCGTATTGAGTGCGGAAAGTTAACTTTAGCATCACGCTGAATTATTTAATAAAAAGGCTAAAAAGGCTAAACTGGCTCGCTAGTTTAGCCTTTTTATATATTCGATTCTAAATAAGTAATAAGAGCGTTAATC
>CBETCF010000161.1:0-5091 GCA_965534785.1 uncultured Psychrobacter sp. | reverse complement strand
GCAGTACCTTTAGCAGTGTTGCTAAGTCCGCTATTATAACCACCATAGCCACCAGTTGAGTTACAACCAGTCATAATTAAAGCTGAGCTTGCAATTGCAGTCATTGCGATAGATTTAGCGAATTTCATATCATCACCTATTAAATTGTAAAATTGATCAGTAATCTTTTCACTACCAATAAAAGCTCTTATCTAGATAGTCAATATAGCAGCTAGCTATCAATAAAGAAAAAATCCACTTGTACTAACCCTTATAGTAACCTTAATAAAAAATTCAGTCGTATTAAATAAGCTATTGTTTGCAAAGGGGCTGTAAGCGATGTGTCTCTAATGTTTCCTTAGTAGTACTTTGCCTAAACTAGCTTGTCTAATGTCCAACAATACGCTAACTATTTGGGATAGAGTGGGGTTAAGTATTATCAATGCTAGCGTCTTTTGTAATTATAACAGTCTAGGAAGGGTTTCTAGCAAAGTTTTAAACCAAAAAAAGACCACTCTTAAGTGATCTTTTTTTGATGTTTAGCAACTACTGTTAAAATTAGTTCATAGATTTGCGTTTCATTTGCTCGAAGAACTCATCGTTAGTCTTAGCTTCTTTTAGACGATCCAATAAGAATTCAGTCGCTTGCACGCCATCCATTGGTTGTAGCAATTTGCGTAAAATCCAAACCTTACGTAATTTATCTTCATCGAGTAAACGCTCTTCGCGACGCGTGCCTGATTTTTTGATATTAATAGCTGGGAAGACTCGTTTTTCAGCCAAATCACGCTCAAGGGTGATTTCTTGGTTACCAGTACCTTTAAATTCTTCAAAGATAACGCTATCCATTTTACTACCGGTATCGATCAAAGCACTAGCGATAATCGTCAAGCTACCACCTTCCTCAACGTTACGTGCGGCACCAAAGAAGCGTTTTGGACGCTCAAGCGCATTGGCATCGAGACCACCAGTCAATACTTTACCTGATGAAGGGATGACAGTGTTATAAGCACGTGCTAGGCGAGTAATAGAATCTAGCAAAATAACCACGTCTTGCTTATGCTCAACGAGGCGCTTGGCCTTCTCAATGACCATTTCAGCCACTTGGACGTGACGCTGTGGTGGTTCATCAAAGGTTGAGGCGACGACTTCACCGCGTACGGTACGCACCATTTCAGTCACTTCTTCTGGACGCTCATCGATCAATAGCACAATCAAATAGCATTCAGGATTATTACGAGTGATAGCTTGGGCGATAGTCTGTAATAGTACGGTTTTACCAGCTTTGGGCGGCGCTACGATAATAGAGCGCTGACCTTTACCGATAGGGGCGATGAGATCAATGATACGACCAGTCAAATCCTCAGTCGTACCGTTACCTGATTCAAGTTTCAGATGTTCTGTTGGGAATAATGGTGTCAAGTTCTCAAAGATGAGCTTATGGCGCGAGCGATCTGGGGTATCAAAGTTGATTTCCCCCACTTTTAGCAGCGCAAAGTAACGCTCAGAGTCTTTTGGCGGACGGATAGTGCCGGCGATACTATCGCCCGTCTTTAGACTAAAACGACGAATCTGGCTGGGACTGACATAAATATCGTCAGGACCTGCCAAGTAGGAGCCTTCAGAGGAGCGCAAAAAGCCAAAACCATCTGGTAGCACTTCCAATACCCCATCGCCGTAGATAGCTTCGCCGTTACGAGCGTGGGTCTTTAGAATGGCAAAAATAATGTCTTGTTTACGGCTACGTGCCATATTATCAAGCCCCATCTCTTTGGCGATAGCCAAGAGCTCAGCGATTGATTTTTTCTTTAATTCAGTTAAATTCATAGGAAAGTCATTAGCAGGTTATCAGGCTAGAGAAGCCGTAAGCAGCACAACCCACGACATTGATTAAAACAATATTAGGGTAAGATGTGTGCACAGAGTTGAGTTTATGTTGCCTTGATTTTTTATATCAGCTCAGCACTAATTGTAGCGGTTTACAACAGCGTTGCTAAGAATGAATATAAAGAAGGTGACATAAGAGTCTTCGTTAAGAGCTCATTATCAGTAATTGTATTTGGTAATAGTGTTCAATAATGATAGTTGTGTTTTGCATTAAAAAACACGAGGAGACTAGCGACAAGACGCTTATAAAAACAATTGTATTTCTCTTGTCAGCAGACTATACGGTTATCGACAGGTCGTTGTCAATTATTTTTGCCAAAAAACAGGCTAAATTAGTTTTTTTGTTCAAAAAGATAGCAAAAAGCCATTATCGGCTAGCAATAATGACTTTTTTGATTAACTAATGCTCATTCATATTGGGTATTAATGTGCTATTCAAGCTTATAGATGCTTATCTAATACTTTAGCTAATTCTGCTTTTGGCTGTAAACCCATTACTGAATCTACCTTTTCGCCATCTTTAAAAACGAATAACGTTGGAATGTTACGGATACCAAAGCGACTAGCGGCTTGTGGGTTATTATCGACATCTACTTTGACGATTTTTACTTTGCCTTCGTAATCAGTAGCTAGATCTTCTAAGATAGGAGCAATAGATTTACAAGGACCACACCACGTTGCCCAGAAGTCTACTAAAACAGGCATATCGGCTTGTAGGACGTCTTTATCAAAATCAGCATCAGTAGTATTAACGATTAAATCTGACATAGTTTTTCTCTCTTTTTATTAGCTTTATAGCGCTTAATAACAGGTGTTATTGCTGTTATATTAAGGGCTAAGGATAAGTAAGCGTGAATGAATTTATGCCGATATAGTAACATATTTGCTAACCCTTAACAGAGGCTAGGCGGTTAAAATGCTTAACTATTAATATTAATACAATCAATCGAAACACAAGGATACAGACTATCCTACTCATCCACATTCCACGATAAATCATATAAGTCAGATTATTTATGCTCTTTACTGAAGAAGAAACCTTAGCGCTTAATGAACAAGAACAACACTATCCCCTTGAGTTTTTTCAGCGTTTCGCCCAGTCTGTCACTGTCTATGAAGACGACGATATTTGGGTCATTGATAAGCCAGCAGGCTTGCTTAGTGTCGATGGCAAGACCTTAAAAGTGAGCTTGTTAGCACGGCTTGAGCGTGTCAATCCAGCAGTCAAATTGATTCATCGCTTAGATATGGACACCTCAGGACTGCTTATTTTTGGCAAAAACGCCGCCGCGCAAACTCACATTAGCAAACAGTTCATTGAACGTTTACCACAGAAGACTTATCAAGCTAGAGTGTTTGGTAAGTGGCAAGAGGTCGGTGCGACTGGCAAAATATCAGCGCCAGTGCGTTATGAGCCAACGATCAAGCCGCGTCATATTGTCGATCCTAATTGGCCAAAAAATGCTTTGACCCATTATGAAGTATTGGCCCATGAGACGATTGTGGATCAAAATACGGATAAAAAAAGCATAGATGACAGCAATGGTCAACAATCGCAAATCGTCACTCGTGTCGCTCTTAAGCCCGTTACTGGTCGTAGTCATCAGTTGCGCGTGCATATGGTGCATGTCGGTCATGTGATCATCGGTGATCCGATTTATGCTGAAGAGCAAGCGCTAACGATTGCACCGCGTCTCAACTTACATGCTCAGCAATTACGTCTCAAGCATCCAGTATTAGAAGCTTGGATGGACTGGGAAAGTCCCACTCCTTTTTAAACCATAGAACTTTTGATCAGGATTATCTTATGACAAATATTGCCAGCACTAAGAGCACTATTAAAAATAAAATTAAAGATCGTTTTAGGCGTAGTGAATCTGTAGCTGATAATAATAAAGCTGCGGATTGTGAGCTGTTAATCATAGGAGCGGGCATTGCTGGTATTGGTATGGCCAGCCGCTTACAACAGTATGATAATAAAACTCTCTTCAGACGCAAGGCTGATCATAATAAAACTAAGAGTTCAGTTAAGAATACAGAGCGTTTTATCGTATTAGAGAAGCGTGCTGACTTAGGTGGTACTTGGGATTTATTTAAATATCCTGGTATCCGCTCTGATTCCGATGCGCTGACCTTTGGTTATAGTTTTCGGCCTTGGTTAGATCATAAGATGATCGCTAAAGGCGAGGATATAAAAGAATATATTGCGGATACCGCTGACGAGTTCGATGTCACCAAGCATATTCGCTATCGTCACGAAGTAAAGCAATTGTCATGGTCAAGTGCAGATCGACAATGGAGCGCCACGATTAAAAATCATGAGACTAATGAGCAATTGACTCTAACGGCTAACTTCATCGTAGGCGCTACCGGTTATTATAATTTTGAGAAAGGGTATAGACCATACTTCGCCGCAGAGGAAGATTTTAAAGGTCTGATTGTTCATCCTCAGCAATGGCAAGACGTCGATTATCATAGTAAAAAAGTAATCATTATTGGTAGCGGTGCCACAGCGATGACTTTGCTACCAGCATTGGTTGATGAAAGCGCCGCGCAATCGGCAAGCCATGTCACTATGCTACAACGCTCGCCTTCTTATGTCGCAAGCGTATCTGCTGATGACTATGCTATGGAAAAGCTATCCGGTAAGTTTTCGCCTCTATCAAAACAACAGGCCTATAAGCTAGTGCGCAGTCGTAACGTGCTAATGCAACAAGCGACTTATCGAGTCTCACTCTATGCGCCAAAAATTATGAAAGCGTTGATGAAAAAAGGGGTGGAAAAAGAGCTAAAAGGTAGCAATATCGATATCAAACATTTCTCGCCTGCTTATAATCCTTGGGATCAGCGCGTTTGTGCGGTGCCAGATAGTGATTTTTTTAAGGCGCTACAAGGCGGACGAGCAGAAATAATCACTGACGAGATAGAGCGCTTTACGGAAACAGGTGTTTTATTGCAATCGGGTAGAGAGCTTGACGCTGATATTATCGTCACTGCTACGGGCTTGAACTTACAAGTTTTAGGCGGTGCTGAGCTGTATGTCGATGGACAAAAAGTTGATATAGGTCAGCGCATGACCTACAAAGCGGTATTAGTAGAAGGCGTACCGAATATGGCAGTGATGTTCGGCTATACCAATGCCTCGTGGACGTTAAAAATAGATTTGGCTTGCCAGTATGTACTGAGGCTTATGGGCTATATGAATAAGCATAATTATCGAGTGGT
>CBETCF010000160.1:0-5113 GCA_965534785.1 uncultured Psychrobacter sp. | reverse complement strand
AAACCCTACTTATCGCACTAAACCTATTACAAGAAACCTTGACTACATTTTAGCCATTTATCATGTTTTAAACCTTTATCTGTCATAATAATAAATCACTAATGCTGGTACTTTTCACTGATTAGAGCATAAAAAATTATTTTATGACGCCCCCTTATAACCTATAACCATTTTACTCTAACTATGGCCATTACTATGAATGACGATACCACTTTGAATACGGAAACCGCAGCTTCAGAAATAGAACAATTCGAACAAGCTGCCCTACATTACCATTCGCATCCTCGCCCAGGTAAAATATCAGTCACTCCCATCAAGCAGATGGCCAACCAACGCGATTTAGCCCTAGCCTACTCACCAGGCGTAGCAGTCCCTTGCCTTGAGATCGAAAAAGATCCCAAACTAGCGGCGAAATATACTGCTCGTAGCAATTTGGTAGGAGTTATCACTAACGGTACTGCGGTACTAGGATTAGGTGATATCGGTCCATTAGCTTCAAAGCCGGTGATGGAAGGTAAAGGCGTACTCTTTAAGAAATTCGCAGGTATTGATGTTTTTGATCTGGAAATAGCCCAAAATGATCCAGATAAATTTATTGAAGCGGTTGCGGCACTCGAGCCTACTTTTGGTGGTATCAACCTTGAGGATATCAAAGCGCCAGAATGTTTCAAAATCGAGCGTGAATTACGCGAACGTATGAACATTCCAGTCTTCCATGATGACCAACACGGCACTTCAATCATTGTTGCTGCTGCTATGCTCAATGCGTTAATAATCACAGAGAAAAAAATCGAAGATATCAAAATCGTCTGCTCTGGTGCTGGTGCGGCAGCTATCTCATGCCTAAACATCATCTGTGCCCTTGGCGTTAATAAAGATAATATCTTTGTTTCAGATTCACGCGGAATTATCAGTACTAAACGTGAAAACCTTGATGAGACTAAGCAGCAGTATGCTCGCGATACGGATGCTACGACCATCGAAGAAGTTATGGATGATGTCGATATGTTCTTAGGATTATCGATGCCTGGTATCCTGACTACCGATATGGTCAAGCGTATGGCAAAAGACCCTATTGTCTTTGCTCTTGCCAATCCAACGCCTGAGATCATGCCAGAAATAGCGCATTCAGTACGTCCAGACGTCATTATGGCAACCGGTCGCTCTGATTATCCTAACCAAGTGAATAACGCTTTATGCTTCCCTTACATTTTCCGCGGTGCCTTAGATGTTGGCGCAACGACAGTTAACGAAGAGATGAAGATCGCCTGTGTCCGTGCTATTGCTGCTATGGCACATATTGAAGCTACACCGATGGGCAACGTCAAAGCTACCGATAAGATGCGCCGTTTCGGTCGTGAGTATTTAATCCCTGGCCCTCTGGAGCCAAATCTAATCATCGAGATTGCCTCTGCAGTCGCGCAATCTGCTATGGACTCGGGTGTTGCTACCCTTCCTATCGACGATATGAATGCTTATCGCCAACGTTTATCTGAGTTTGTCTATAACTCAGCGTTTGTCATGAAGCCAATTTTTGCTCGTGCGAAATCTGACCCTAAACGCATCGTTTATTGTGAAGGCGAAGATAATAACGTCCTATTAGCCGTACAAGTAGTCGTCGATGAGCAATTGGCTCAGCCTATTCTAGTCGGTCGTCCAGCGGTCATTGCAACCAATATCGAAAAGCTTGGCTTACGTCTAAAAGACGGCGTCAATATCACTATAGTCAATCAAGATGATGATCCACGCTATAAAGATTACTGGCAGGGTTATTATGAGAAAAACAAACGTAAGGGCGTAAGTATTGAACTTGCCCGTCGTGATGTGCGTCGTAAAACCTCCTTAATTGGCTCACTATTGGTTGAGAATGGCGACGCCGAAGGTATGATTTGTGGTACTTTCAGTCATTACCAGCTACATTTAGAATATGTACAAAGCGTCATTGGTAAAAAAGAAGGCGTTAATGACTTCTATGCGATGAATGCGGTATTGATGCAAGATCGCAATATCTTTATTGCGGATACTTATATCCATGAAGACCCTACTGCTGAGCAATTAGCGGAGATGACGGTACTAGCCGCTGAACAATTAGAGCGCTTCAGTATCACGCCAAGAGTTGCCCTAGTTTCTCATTCCAACTTTGGTACCTCAGATCGTGCTAGCGCTGTCAAAATGCGTAAGGTCTATCAATTATTGAAGGAAATGAATGTCAACTTTGACTTCGATGGTGAGATGCAAGGTGATGCCGCTCTTGATGAGCATATCCGTTTAGAAGATTTCCCATCAACAGAGTTTAGAGGAGCGGCTAACCTGCTTATCCTACCTACTCTTGATGCAGCGAACATTGCTTTCAACTTACTAAAAACTGCCACTAGCAGCGCTTCTATCGGCCCTATTCTTTTAGGCGCTAATAAGCCAGTGCATATCTTAACGCCATCAGCTACTGCTCGTCGTATCGTCAATATGACGGCACTTGCTGTTACTGAAGCATTAGATTTAGCAGAAGAGCAAAAGTAATCCTGCGCTCTTAATGAATGGTTTGGCATGGCGCTTATGATCTACTGATAAGTGCCATGCTATAATAAAACCAGCTGACGTAACAACACGTTGGTTGGTTTTTTTTGGTCAAAATTTGGGTAAAAGAGGTGTTCATGCAAGTATATTTGGTCGGTGGCGCGGTTCGCGACGGGCTGCTTGGTCGTCCTGTAACGGATCAAGACTTCGTAGTTGTTGGCACTAGCATTGAGCAAATGCTAGCTGCAGGGTTTCAGCAAGTGGGTGCAGACTTCCCTGTTTTTTTGCATCCGACTTCGCATGAAGAATACGCGCTTGCCCGCACTGAGCGTAAACAAGGCCACGGCTATCAAGGTTTTAGTGTTGATGCTAGTGCTGATGTGACTCTGCAAGAAGACTTACAACGCCGCGACTTAACCATCAATGCTATGGCGATTGAGGTAACCGGCCTTACTGATGACACCCCTGTCACTGGTGAGGTTATCGACTATTATAGCGGCCTCGATGACATCGAGCATAAAATTCTACGCCATGTCTCTGCCGCCTTTAGCGAGGACCCCTTAAGAGTATTGCGGGTCGCGCGCTTTTATGGGCGTTACTATGATTTAGGCTTTGTCATTGCTGATGAAACTCTAGACTTGATGAAACAATTGGTAGATTCAGGTGAGCTTGAGCATTTAAGCAGTGAGAGAGTTTGGCAAGAGTCTAGCCGTGCAACTATGCAGACCGCCCCACACGTCTATTGGCAAACGCTATTTGATATCGGTGCGTTAGATGATTATTTTACCCCAATCCACCAAGCATGGCAAAACATCGCTATCAAAGAAACGGTACAAACAGCGCTATACTTTGCTGGTCAAATGCAACTCAATCTCTCTCAGCGTTGGGCGCTACTGATGAGTAGTGTTGATAAGTCTTTATTTGATTCAACAGTCTCTACGAATGATCGTTTAGCGGCCTTAACCGCTGCAAAACAAATCTCTGCAATAGGCAACTTTGCCAAAGTTCCTAAAGCGCAAACTCAACTCGCCACTTTATTCATACAGCAAGCGCAGCATTTAGCCCATATAAATCAGTTGAGCGCGGCACAAAAGATTGACCTGATTCAAGCTTGTAGCGCTCATAAAGACCCTGATAAACTCTCACAACTTTTAGTAGTTAGCCAAGTACTAAAACTAGCTGCTAATCATCGGCAAATGATGCTGGCGTTGGGTAGTTTCCATGCTATTAATATGGATGCTGTTGACCCAGAACTAAAAGGTGCTGCTATTGGCGAAGCTCTGCGAGATGAGCGTATTGAACACCTTCAAAATCAAAGTGAACTATCTTAACTTATGACTCATACTAAGCAAGAAATGAATCATCAAACGCAGTCTATTATTAGTGATTCTGGTGTCAATAAATCTAATGATGCTCCAGTTATGCTAGTTACTGGCAGTGCTAAACGCATTGGCGCAGCTATCATCCGTACTGCTCACAAACAAGGCTATCGCGTCATTATTCACGCTAATAGTAGCGAACGACAAGCGCAAGCACTGGCTGATGAGCTTAACAATAGTCTTTCTAATAGTGCTAAATGTTTAATTGCAGATTTAGCCGTTATCAATAACAAAGCAAGCTTAGCGTCATTGATCGATAATATCATCGCCGCTTTTGGACAGCTCGATGTCCTAGTGCACAATGCGTCACGGTTCTATCCTACGCCTGTTGTTGATATTGATAATGAACAATGGGATGAGTTATTCCTCAGTAATGCCAAAGCGCCCTTAATGCTCAGCCAAGCGCTATTGCCCTACTTGCAAGCACAGCAAGGTTGTATTATTAGCCTGCTTGATATCCATGCACACGATAAACCATTCAAAAATTACACGGTTTATAATATGGCAAAAGCCGCTCAGCGTATGATGGTACAGTCTTTAGCGTTAGAGCTAGCCCCATTAGTACGAGTGAATGGCGTGGCTCCTGGGGTCAATATCTTACCTGAAGCGGATAGCGATCAAGCGCTTGAGCAAGTACAGCAAAGTCGTATTGTTAACTCTATACCGATGCAGCGGATTGGCACACCGGAAGACATCGCTCATACGGTATTGTATTTAATACAAGCTAGCTATATTACTGGGCAAATCATCGATGTCGATGGCGGTCGTAGTTTGACCTTAGCAGGCGGTAATTATTAAATTTAAACAGATAGTGGCTATTCTGCTAATCTTTTACTTGAAAATTTAAAAAAATCAGGTATCATTGTGCGTCTAACGTTAGGGCCCATAGCTCAGTTGGTTAGAGCAGAGGACTCATAATCCTTTGGTCGTAGGTTCAAGTCCTACTGGGCCCACCAAATTCAAACCCTTACAAGCTAATGCTCGTAAGGGTTTTTTATTGTCTAAAATTCATGATATGGATCTGGCAGATATTCTTCCATCAAACTGCTCGAAAAACGTTTGATTTCTTTCATTTCTTAACTACTTTTCTCTTTAAGTTTTCTCTGAATTTTTAATGCACCCTCATTCTTACTTTTTATTCTTATTTAGTAATACCTTAACCTTTGGTACCATAGATAGTAAGGGGTCTAACAGTAGAGCTAATATTAAAACCTAAAAAG
>CBETCF010000159.1:0-5153 GCA_965534785.1 uncultured Psychrobacter sp. | reverse complement strand
AGACCGGATAAATCACTTTAGTAATATTGACAACATAACCGTTAGTATTCGTGTACAAGTGTTTAACATTATCATGATATAGTTATGCTATGTTAAGTCTCCCAAGATTATTGTTGGGAGCTTTTTTTTGCTTGCAACAATATATTTATACTTTCTAAAACTTTTATTATAAAAATAATAGGTCTTTTATGAGCCAATATAATGATGCCGATAAACATTTTTATATCGCTACTGCCAACTTGCTTAATTTTGCCAACCCTAATCGTATTTATTATGATAATGCACCCGCTTATACCAATGAGGCTTATGAGCATAAATTACGGGGTATGAAGGATTTACTTGCTAAGTCTCATGCTGATATTATGGCTGTACAAGAGGTTTGGGACAGTGATGCGCTAGAATCATTAGCTGTCTCGCTAGGCTTTAAAGCTAGTGATGTGATTATTCCGCTAGCTAGCAATGATAAATCTAGTCCCTATACACAGGGCAAAGGCGCTCAAGGGACTCCAGCTGTCGGTATTATCAGTCGATTTGAAACGTTAGAAAGTACCTTATTAGAGAGTGTTGAGAAAGCAGCGATTATTGATATACCAGATATTGGTGCTTATCAAAAATTTCAACGTCCGCCTTTATTAGTTAGAGTAAATGCCTTTGGTCAGCCTATAACCATCGTAACTGCTCATCTAAAAAGTAAACGTGCTTTTTTCTTACGGGATGACAATGGTAACTTATTAGAAGACATGGATGATCCTAATATACGGGTTCGCGCCAAGCTTCGCAGCTTATGCATGCGTGCAAGCGAGGCGGCGTCAATCAGGATGTCTATTATTGAGCGTCTGCATCATACTCGCGAGCCTTTGATACTGCTCGGCGATATGAATGATGTCACTGGTAGCGTGACTACTCAGTTGATGACCGAGACAGGCGAAGTAAACTATGATAAAAGT
This sequence comes from uncultured Psychrobacter sp., assembly GCA_965534785.1. Classification (GTDB taxonomy): domain Bacteria; phylum Pseudomonadota; class Gammaproteobacteria; order Pseudomonadales; family Moraxellaceae; genus Psychrobacter. Next base: position 4,206 of record CBETCF010000159.1, on the reverse strand, counting down.
ATGCGCGATGTGTCATTATTTGACGCCGCTAGAGTACAAGCCCGTTATGGTTGGATGAAAGATGTGGCTTATACCCATATTTATCAGGGCATGCCAGAAGTTATCGATCAGTTATTTGTCTCAGAAGAGTTTTTACCCGAGAGTAAGTTCGCTCTAGGGCACGTTGAGCGAGTGGACTATTTCAATGATCATTTGAAATGGGACTATGCGGATAGAGTCACTGACCATGGTATTATACGAGCGAAAATCAAGCTGAATGATTAATATGCTTGTTAACTAATCAATACATTATAGTTATAACCCATTTATAGCCCTTGCTTGCCGATGTACAAGTGTTTATGATGCGACCCTATCATTTTGAGAGCGATAATAGTAATAACAATACTTATCACTACGCTTCTAGTAAGGCGCTTAATTTAGTGCTGATATCAAGATGAAGACAAGTCATAAAAATAGGGTTAACATTAAGAGGTTCCTAATGAGTGAGCAAAAAGACGACAAAATTGAAGATGTGTTAGTAGACTCAGAACTGGCTAGAAAACTGGTGCCTAATAAGTTTAAGTTTACCAGTCAACAAGGCCGTGCTCGCCGTCAAAAATTATTGATGGGTGCAAAGAAGCTTAGTGAAACGATGCCTATCAATGACATTACTTTAGCTGCTGTATGTGAAGAAGCGGGCATTCCGCGAGCTTCTGCCTATCATTTTTTTCCTAATATTGAAGCTATATTTTTAGCGTTACGTTTTTTGAATGCTATTGATATTTTAGAGATATTGGCTACCGTTGAGACGGTAGATTATGATAGATGGCAGGGGTATTTGACTGCACTGATCGAGCGTTGTGTCAATATCTTCCATGAAGATGAGACCAAGGCTAAATTGATATACGACACTAATACTCCTGATTTTGAAGGAGATGGTTTCGGTGAAGATATGGATCATCAAGTAATCGAGTTGGTACATAAGCGCTTATCTGAGCGTTATGAGATGCCAGACTTTGAAAGCATTAAAGAGATTTTATTAGTGACTTATAGCATTATCAATGCCATATTTACTCTATCTTATCGCCGCCACGCTAGTATTACTGAGCATTACGTGCAAGAAGCGGGAACAGCATCAATTGCTTATTTGCGTTGTTATTTACCAGAAAAACTACCACGCAAAAACCGTTAGTTTAAAAATATAAGCCGTAATTAATCAACAAGCCGACTGTATGTCGGTTTTTTGGTTTTTATTGTTTAAGTTTCCGGAAACGGGGAACGGTATTGAGACAAAACTAGTATAGTCCGCTATTGTATTTTTATAAGCTGTCGCTATCATGACTGATGTCTAGTCATGAATAATAACGCTATAAACGACAACTTTAAACCATGATAATTTAGAACCATGATAATTTAAAAAAATGATATTAAAGCTATGATTTTTATTACTAACAACATTAGCCTCCAAGACAATGAGGTAGACATTAGTGCCATACGTGCCCAAGGTGCTGGCGGCCAAAACGTCAATAAAGTCGCTTCTGCTATTCACCTGCGTTTCGATATAGCAGCATCTAGTCTTAGTGAGCTACAAAAAACACGCCTTTTAGCAAGCAAAGATAGCCGAATAACTAAAGAAGGTGTTTTCGTACTCAAGGCCCAACAGTTTCGTACGCAAGAGAGAAATAAAATTGATGCTATTGAGCGCTTACAGAGCTTTATTAAGCAAGCAACCTACGTTAATAAAACTCGAAAAGCGACTAAGCCAAGCCGAAACGCTAAGCGTAAACGGGTGGATAAAAAGACCCAACGTGGTAGAACTAAAGCGCTAAGGGGTAAAGTGGATTATTAAGTTAAGTAAGCATGGCAAACTTTGAACGTAGTGCTAGTCTAGTAGCCGCTTAGAGCTAGATTAATTATTAAAGCTACAGTTATTAGAATACAAACTTAGGAAATATTTTATGCTTATCAATGCCGATTTCTCTCAACGAGCTTCACTAACGCTTGAACAGCAGCAGTGGATTGCCTCTCCTCAAAGCGGTGTTGAGCGAGTCATGCTCGATCGTATTGGTGAGGAAAAAGCGCGTGCTACTAGCTTAGTACGCTATGCTCCCAATTCTCATTTCCCGCATCATTTACATCCTGGCGGCGAAGAGATATTAGTATTGTCCGGCACCTTCTCAGCGGATGATGATCATTATCCGGCAGGCTGGTATTTGCGTAATCCGCCAAAGTCAGGGCATCAACCTCATAGTCGCGAAGGCGCGATTATCTTTGTCAAGCTACGCCAGATGGTGGCTAATGAAGAGCATCATGTGGCTATTGATACTAATGAGCACACAAACTGGCAAATCGAGGGTAATCGTGAGGTTTGTCGTTTATTCACTAATGATAGCGAGCAAGTTAGTTTACAACGCCTAAAAGCGAATCAGACTTTATTCAATGAAACTATTAGCGGTGGCGCTGAGATTCTAGTGCTAGAAGGTGAGCTGATAGAAGGTGGTCAAACGTATCGTAGTAATAGTTGGCTTCGCTTACCTGTCAATACAGAATCTTCAATAAGTGCTGGTGAGCAAGGAGTTACTGTCTATCTTAAGACTGGTCATCTATCAGCAATTATTGGTGCTGAAGTAGCAGGGGTATAGTATGCAAAGGATTCCTACAGTCATTATCGGTGGTGGTTTAAGTGGCTTATACGCAGCTTACCTATTAGAGAAAAAAGGTATTGATTATTTACTATTAGAAGCTCGTGATAGTTTGGGTGGTCGCATTTTATCAAGCAAGCAGATGGAGGACTTGACTGCTCATTCAGATACTAACTTAGATGCTAACTTAAAAACACACAACGATAAGCTATTATTAAACAGTTTTGACTTAGGACCTTCTTGGTTTTGGCCGGAATATCAGCAGCAATTAGGACACCTGATAGAGGAGTTGCAGTTGCAGTCATTTTCTCAGTTTGAAGAGGGTGACATGATGCTTGAGCGCGCGGCCAACGAGCCAGCTGTGCGAGCACAAGGCTATAAAAGCTCACCTAGCTCAATGCGCCTCAAAGGGGGGATGAGCGCTTTGATTGAAGCTTTATATAGTCGCTTAGATCCATCGCGTATTATCATGGGTCAGAGAGTGCATAGACTGACTAAGATAGATCAACATATTGAAATTGAATCCACAAATAATTCTGGTAAACAGGACAATTGGCGTGCCCAGCAAGTACTACTAGCGCTACCGCCGCGATTGGTAGTTGAGAGTATTGAGTTTGAGCCAGAATTACCAACCGATCTAAATATGCAATGGCATAAAACGGCGACTTGGATGGCACCTCATGCCAAGTACTTCGCTGTCTATGAGCAGCCGTTTTGGCGAGAACAAGGTCTATCTGGAGCGGCTCGTAGCAATCAGGGACCAATGGTTGAGATTCATGATGCCTCAACACTAGATGGAAGTGGGGCGTTATTTGGCTTTATAGGCGTGCCTGTATCAGTCCGTAACAGCGTCTCTATCGAAGTGCTAAAGACGCATTGCCGTGACCAATTGATACGTCTGTTCGGGGCACAAGCCGCAACGCCTGTTGCTGAATATCTCAAGGATTGGGCGCAAGATACGCTCACTGCCACGGCTGCAGATGCTAATGGTGATGGTCAACATCCACTGACGCCTCCTTCTAAAGCTAATTCGGGTGTATGGCGTGACTGCCTGACAGGTATTGGCAGTGAGTGGTCACCACAGTTTTCAGGGTATCTTGCAGGGGCTGTTGAAGCGGCTAGTTTGGGAGTTGAGAGTTTGCTTGAATAAACTGATAACTTTAAGCTAAACGACTAATACAATGAACGATTATAACCTCAACACTCTAAATTCAAATGCTTACATTCAACGATAGAAGAAAACTATGACTTTATTGCCTTGTTTATACTCGTTTCGTCGCTGTCCTTATGCTATGCGCGCCCGTCTTGGTTTATTGTTTGCCGAGAGACAAGTAGAGCTGCGCGAGATTATTCTAAAAAATAAGCCGTCGCAAATGTTAGCGATTAGTCCCAAAGGTACGGTGCCGGTTCTACAGCTGATTGATGGCACAGTGATTGAAGAAAGTAGAGAGATTATGATGTGGGCGCTTGAGCAGAATGATCCGCAAGGTCTGCTCGATAAAGAGGTTTTGGAGCAAGCAAATGTACTGATCGATAAAAATGACAAGGAGTTCAAGCACTGGCTAGATCGCTATAAATACGCCGA
>CBETCF010000158.1:0-5165 GCA_965534785.1 uncultured Psychrobacter sp. | reverse complement strand
CGTAATACTCGTGAAAGTGTCAAAGGCTTCTACGGTCGTAGCAGTCAGCCGCATCCATTGCCGCTACCTGAAGCTTGGATAGACAGCTATCAGACTACGGGCAAATTGCGTGAGCAGCTATGGGGTGAGGAAAATCAGCCCGATGGTAGCTGGCTAGAAGATGATCCTCGCGTGCCTTGGCTAATAGACATCCTAAAGGGCGAGCTTAAGCACAAAAAAGTACTACTTATTGCTCGTAGTGGCGCAACGGTTGAGAGTTTGGAGGCGGTATTACGTCTGCACGCTGGCATCAAGACTGCTATCTTTACTGAGCAGATGACGCTACTTGAGCGTGACCAAGCGTCAGCGTTTTTCGCTGATAGTGAAGGCGCACAGATACTATTATGCTCAGAGATTGGTTCAGAAGGTCGAAACTTTCAGTTTGCTAGTCAACTGATATTGTGGGACTTGCCAGCTAACCCAGATACTTTAGAGCAGCGTATCGGTCGTTTGGATCGTATTGGTCAGACTCAGCAAATCACTCTGCATGTGCCTTATGTTAAAGGTACTGCCCAAGAGCGTTTATACCACTGGTATAACAGTGGGCTAAATATGTTTAACCAGATATCGCCAACCGCACAAAATGTACAAGAAGAATATATCCAAACCTTGAAGCCCTTACTTGAAGGGGCAGATGATCTGGATAGTCAGCAAGCTTTACAAGAAGTCATCGCTGAAGCTAAGCAAACCCGCCTTGGGTTAGAGGCGCAACTGCAAGCGGGTCGTGACCGTCTGCTTGAGTATAATTCTTGTCGTCCGCGAGTCGCCGGGCGTATCAAAGACGCGATGCATGATTTTGATAGTCATAATCTATTGCCAAAGTTCGTTGAGCGCTTTTTAGCTTCGGCTAATATCGATCACAGCGTGCAGCGCGATGGTTCTTGGGTCATTACTCCGATTGATAGCACTGAGATTAGTGAGTATATCGAGAGCTTGCCGCTTGGTGAAGATGGTATGACCTTGACCTTTGAGCGTGAGTTGGCCTTGCAGCGCGAAGAGATTGACTTTATTACTCATGAGCATCCTTTGATGCGGGCTATCTATGAGCTGGCGAGTACTAGTACTTTTGGTAATACCACGGTCGGTATGCTAAAAAGCGCCGCTATGCCACAAGGTACGGTATTGCTTGAGATTAACTTCCGCGTAGAAACTATCGCGCCAAAGCTATTGAATCTACCGGCCACTTTACCGACGCAAAATATTCGTGTCTTTATGAGTGAGCAAGGTAGCGATCTCTCAGCGCGTATCAGCTCTGAGATGATTATGCCGCATATTGAGCGCTTAGATAATAATCGTGCGCGGCAAGTGATTAAAGCTCGTGGCGATATCATCGAGCAGCGCTATCATGAAGCCGAAGCTATAGCCCGAAATCAGTTATCAGACTTAGGGGCGCAAGCAAGTGACCGCTTTAGTCAGCAGTGGTCCCGTGAGATTAAGCGTCTTAAGCATCTACAAACCGTTAACCCTAACGTCCGTCCAGAGGAGATTGAGCGTTTAGAGCAGCTGCAGGCGCAAGGAGAGCAGGCGCTTGCGAATCTATTACTAGTACCGGATTCTATTCGGATATTGGTAGCGGTAAAACCGTAAGTAGCAGAGATAGTTAATAAAAAAGCAGGTGCTAAATAGCGCCTTTTTTTATGAGCAAGCACCCTGTTTAATGCTTTGTCTATCATTAAATAATAAAAGTATAGTCTAAACAGTCAGCACAATACTAGCTGGCAAGCACTACCTAACTATGCAAAGGGGTATATATTGGGTAATATATTGAGCCTTTAATACATTATAAAGTCATCGAAATGACAATAATACTCCTTGGCAAAGGTGGTTAAAATATAAGGAAACTTAACGTCATGCCTGATATATCTGAGAACTTGCAACTTATTGATGACTTACTAGCGACAGTGGCACTGATCGAAGTCAGCCCTGATGTATTCGAAGGGAAGAGCCACGATTATGTTGGCTCGCGTATCTTTGGCGGGCAAGTACTGGCGCAAGCGATTATGGCTGCCTCTCATACTCTAGATGAAGACAAACCTTGTCATTCATTGCATGGTTATTTTTTACGGGGTGGTGATATCGATCAGCCTGTCATTTATCAAGTGCGTCGTTTACGTGATGGTCGTAGTTTATCTGCGCGTGAAGTGACAGCTATTCAGTATAAGCAAGTGAGCGGCAAAGAGCCGATCGAGCAAGTGATATTTTCGATGATTGCTTCCTTTTCGCCAATGGAGGAGGGTCTTGAGTATCAAGAAGCTATGCCCGTCTATCCGCCGCCAGAGGATTTGCCCTCAGAACAAGAGCTAAAGGATGAGCATGTCGGAAAAGTACCAGATGCTCTAAAATCGCGTTTTATGCGTCGTCGTCATGTCGAGATAAAGCCTGTTAAGCCGCGCGATCCTATTCATCCAACACCTATGAAACCTAAGCAAGCCAACTGGCTGCGTATTCATCAATTGGGCATTCAGCCAGTCGCCATTCAACAGGCGCTGTTGGCTTTTTCGTCTGATTTTTATTTGGTGGGTACAGGGCTAATGTCGCATGGAGTTAGTTTTATGACTAGTGGTTTGCAAGCCGCTAGTATCGATCACTCAATGCACTTTCATCGTCCGTTCGATCTCAATGATTGGCTACTTTATGACATGTGGAGTGATACCACCTCTAGCTCAAAAGGTTTAAACCACGGCCAGTTTTGGCAAGATGGAAATCTAGTAGCTACTGTGCAACAAGAAGGCTTGATGCGTTTGCGCTTGCCAAAATCTTAATATGCTAATTATGATATTCAAAATTAATTAGATTCAAATTCTAAACCTCGATAATCTTAATCATCGCGCGCGGTAGGCCTAAACTATCGCGCGCTTTTTGATGGTTAAGCCATTTGAAAGCTATGTCTGCTGCTACAAGCTTTTCGCTTAATTCTGCAATTTTCTCATTATCAATAACCAATTTTTGCGGCTGTAAATACCAATGAAAATGGGTCAATGAATGTTTAATAGGCGCATCATCCAATAAAGTAGCGCTTACTGATTCCGCTATTAACCCATGCTCTGCTAGCCATTCATTGATAATCTGCTCAGCAGTGGTGAATTCGGTCTCGTAAACTTTCTCATTGCTACGTACTGCAAGTCTTTGCGTTGGCATTTCTGCTAGCTTGGCTAAGTCGCTAGCCTCAACTTTCTCTACGAACTGTAGAGGCAAACTCCATAAACCGCCCCAAATACCATTATCAGGACGTTGCAGCCAAAGTATATCGCCTTGAGTATTTTCGATAATAAGCGCATTGCTAAACTTACTCGGTTTGGGCTGCTTTTTTGCTTTAACCGGATAATCGGTTTCGCGCCCTTGTGCGTGAGCGATACAATCTGCTTTTAATGGACATAACGGACAGTTGGGATTACGACGTACGCAAAGAGTTGCGCCCATATCCATCATCGCTTGCGCAAATAGTCCTGAATTATCCTTTGGAGTTAAACGTATTGCCAATGCCCATAGCTCTTTAGTGGTGGCAGACTTAGTAATATCACCATCGATAGCGGCCCAACGCGTCAGTACGCGTTTGACATTACCATCACAAATGACGCCATATTTGTGTAGACCCATCGCCATAATCGCACCTGCGGTCGAAGGACCAACTCCTGATATCGCCTCCCAACCCTCCAAAGTTTGTGGATAGTCGCCTGTCTCGTTAATAACTTCTACTAATTGCTTCGCGCCTTTATGTAGATTTCGAGCACGCGCATAATAACCCATACCTGCCCAATGTTCAGCGATAGTATCCCATTCCGCTGTGGCCAAATCCTGCACTGTCGGAAACGAGTCCATAAATCGCGCGAAGTAGGGTAGCACGGTCTTCACTTGCGTTTGTTGTAGCATGACTTCTGATAGCCAAACGACATAAGGATTAGGCGTATCGGTCTGATGCTGTTGCCAAGGTAAATCGTGACGACCGTCCGTTTCGAACCAATCGAGTAGGCGCGGGGCGAAGGAGCTTAAGGATTGAGTAGAGTGAGGAAAATTTTCTTCTGAATTATTAATTTTTGAGCTAGGGTGTTTTTTGGTCATAGATTTGGTCTTGGCAGGTAGAGTACGCCTCGAGCACCGATAAGGAGGTACTTGCTTATATTTAGGCTTGGTTAGTTATTCTATATGAGGTTGATTGGATAGAATATAAAGTCGTTTTGTTAACGATAAACGCTATCCAAAGTTTGTCCTGCTTCGTTTTTCCATTCAATCCAACCATTAGTCGAACGACCTGATACTAATGAGCTAGCCCCACTGGGTGTTTTAAAAAGTTGATTTTCAGTTAGCTGATAACTTTTATTATTTATTGCTATTAGTTTACCACTAGTTAGTAGATTTTCTTTCAATCTGGTAACAAATGGTGGAGCTGATACCGCTTGTGCTTGCCGTATTAGTGACCCTGCCAGTACTACAAAGCCATCATCGTCATAATACCCTTTTGCATCAGCTTCCTTGACTTTGTAATAGAATAATACTGGAGCTGATTCATTTTTGAGTGCTTCAGCTCCCTGCTCGGCTTTGGCTATAGTAGAGGTAACTGGCTTATTATCATTAACTTTAATGTTATGAAAGCTTTCGTTAATAGTCAGAGATTCAAAAATAGGTTGTCCCAAAGTCGACAATAAAACATCAAGGGTATAAAAAAGCTCCTCACAATCTGCCTTTAACGGGTCAGGCGTGTGTGGCTTATTGCCATTGTTACCGTTTTTAATTTCATAGCGCCCAACTTGAGTGGCAGTCGCAATGGCCTTATGTTCCATATACAGCGCATGAGTTTGCGTTATTGAGTTATTGGTTGAAAGCATTACAAAAGCACGCGTCCAAAAGTCTTTATCATCATGCTGACTCAATCTTCTTTTTAGATCGCCAGTTTGTCCAATATATAGCAATGGCTTATCGATACTTTCTGTTTCACCGATCAAAAAGTACAGACCCACTTGATTAGCGTCTGGCATCGCAAAAAAGTCATCAATATGAATGCGCGGAATCTCAATTAAACGTACCGTACGCGTAGTCATTTCAGCCAAACGTAGTCCGCGAGGATTACCTTTGGGTAAATAAATTTGAATGGTTTTAGCGGATGGAATCATAATAGCCTAATTGATATG
>CBETCF010000157.1:0-5166 GCA_965534785.1 uncultured Psychrobacter sp. | reverse complement strand
GGGTTACGCTGTCGCTAACCCACCCTACAAAGCCAAGTCGAGAGTGGTGTTATTTAATTAAATATAATATAAGAAGAAAACTATGTCGGTTCCAGATTATTCCTTGATGATTGATTTGCGTTGGTGCCTTGATGAGCTGCTAGCAGATAGAGTAATAGATCAGCGTGGTTATAATTTGGTGATGACCAGTCGCCGTGACAAGGCGCAGCATCCACTGATAACCATTAGCGAGTTTGGGCTAGCAAATGCTCATGATAAAGAAGGTGAGAATAAGCTGACGTTGACTTGGCTGAATCAATGGTTGGCTGCCAAAGCAAACCTACCTTTAGTGCGTATTGATCCGCTAAAAATTGACGTGCCAGCAGTGACACAATTGATGTCATTCGAATATGCCCGCTCGCAGCATATCCTACCAATCGATGTGGCCCATGATGAAATTGTCATAGGCACCGATCAACCTTTTTATAGCGATTGGCATGGCAATATTGAAAAGATTATTAATAAAAAAAGCTATCGCACCGTTTATATCGGCCCTGATCAGATCAATCGCTATCGGCAAGAGTTTTATCAAGTCACTCAAGCGATTGCTGGTGCCAATAGTTTGCATAAACGCGCTGCCGCTGATGTCACCAATGTCGAAGCGCTATTACAATTAGGCGATAATACCAATCCTGACGCCAATGATCAGCATATCGTCAAAGTCGTTGATTGGTTACTGCTCTATGCCTTTGAGCAACGCGCTAGTGATATTCATCTAGAGCCGCGCCGTGAGACTGGCAAAGTGCGCTTTCGTATCGATGGCGTGCTGCATACCGTTTATGAGATGCCCATTGCGATTTTAATGGCGGTGACCGCGCGGATTAAAATCTTAGGACGTCTCAATGTCGCTGAAAAGCGCAAACCGCAAGATGGTCGCCTCAAGACGCGGACGCATAAAGGCTTAGAGACGGAACTGCGTCTGTCTACCTTGCCGACCGCTTTCGGTGAAAAGCTAGTCATGCGTGTTTTTGATCCAGAAGTGTTAGTGCGCTCTTTTGCCCAGCTCGGCCTTTCCGGCAAGCAGCTAGAGATGTGGCATCAATTAACGAGCCATCCTAACGGTATTATTCTAGTCACTGGGCCGACGGGTTCCGGTAAAACCACTACTTTATATAGCACGCTAAAGCAGCTAGCTACTGAGCAAGTCAACGTCTGTACCATCGAAGATCCTATCGAGATGATTGAGCCGGCCTTTAATCAAATGCAGGTCAATCCAGCGATTGATTTGCACTTTGCCGATGGTATTCGCTCCTTAATGCGCCAAGATCCTGACATCATTATGGTCGGTGAAATACGCGATTCAGAAACGGCTAATATGGCGGTGCAAGCATCGTTGACCGGACATTTGGTGCTATCGACTTTGCACACTAATGACGCACCGAGCTCGCTGCCACGACTGCATGACTTGGGCGTACAGCCGTTTTTGAGCTCGGCTACTATCCTTGGCGTGATGGCGCAGCGATTGATACGGACGCTGTGTCCGCATTGCAAACAGGCGCAGGCTATCACCGCTGACAGTGACATCGCCATTCAATGGCAGGAGCTAGTACAACCTTGGCGCGCGTCATTACCATTACAAATTTATAGCGCAAAAGGTTGCGAGCACTGTCGTCATACTGGCTATCAAGGGCGTATCGGTCTCTATGAGATTATGCCGCTATCTAATGAGCTCAAAAAGCTAGTCGCTGCTGACTCAAGTTTAGAGAGCATTAAGCAGCAAGCTTACCGTGAAGGAGTGCAGCCGTTACGACTCTCAGGGGCCAAGCGTATTAGTGAAGGGGTAACTACCTTAGAAGAGGTGATGCGAGTGGTGCCGTTATAGTCTTTCTAAAAACCTAACGATTGAGCACAAGCTGTCGCTAGCGCTTTTAACCTATTACTATTTAACGATCACCCTTGTTAATATCACCCTTGAAAAATGCTGACCTAAGAGCAATTAATATTAAAACTATTAGCTAAATTATTATAACGAGATTATTTATGTTTACCGATACTCATTGCCATCTTAACCGCCTTGATCTCACTAAATACGATGGTGAGCTGTCCGGTGCTATCGCCGCGATGAAAGAAGCCAAGGTGACGCGAGCTATGGCGATTATGTGCGATTTTGCAGAATACGATGAGATTGCCAATATCGTCAGCACTTATAGCGATGAGCAGCTTAACTTAGGGATGAGTGTAGGTATTCATCCTTGTGAAGATATCGGCGTTTTACAATCAGCGACTGTTGAGCGTCTGCTAGAGACTGCTAATAATGATAAGGTTTGGGCGATAGGGGAGACTGGGCTAGATTATTATTGGTCAACCGAAAATGCTCAGGCGCAACGTGAAAGTTTTGCGCGGCATATTCATGCTAGCCAGCAGCTGAAAAAGCCGTTAGTAGTGCATATGCGCGATGCTAAAGACGACACTATTGATATTCTAAAGTCCGAAGGCGCAGAGCACGGTATTATTCATTGCTTTACCGAAGATTGGGACACCGCTAAGCGCGCGCTTGATCTAGGCTTTTATATCTCATTTTCAGGTATTGTGAGCTTTAAGAGTGCAAAAAGTATCCAAGAGGCTGCTAGAAATATGCCAAGGGATAGAATACTTATCGAAACTGATAGCCCTTATTTAGCACCCGTGCCCAAACGTGGACGCCCTAACGAGCCGGCTTATGTCCCTTATGTCGCTAGCTATATTGCTGATATGTATGGCTGCAGTCCAGAGGAGCTAGGACAGTTAACTGCAAAAAACTTTGAAAATCTACTAGCACAATACCATTAAAATCGTTATGCTATGACCAGTCAGTCATTTATTAACGGTGCTTATCAGTCTTTCTTGAGCGCTGTTGCTTACCCCTTTATTATAAGTATGCGTCTACCTGAGCTGCAAAAACTAGTGCTAAATAGGGACTAGCAAAGGGCTGTAATAACAAGTGATTGATCACTAAGCATAGCTACCGTCATAGTTGTCCATAAGGTCATCGGCTATTAATAGTCGAGCCTGAGTCATAGACAGGGAACCTATACATAGCTCTATGCTTAATTTCATCAAAGTTTAGGAGCAGTTATGAGTCGTCAGCACCAGTTTAAAGTAAGAGAAGAAAACATCTTAGCGATGGCTGAGCAATTGCTCCTTGAGTCAGGCGATGGTGATATTACTTTAGATAGCTTGGCCGATCAGCTTGATTTGGCTAAAGGCACTTTGTATAAGCATTTCTCCAGTAAAGACGAGCTCTATTTACGTATTATTATCCGTTATGAAGAACAGTTGTTTGAGATTAGTCGAGTTGATGATTGTGCTTCGGCAGGAGTAGCACGATTGCTATTTCAGCAGCTTTTTAATCCGCAAAAAGCTATGTTACTCAATCAGATTGAAGAGCGTCTTGCTGCTTCAGTTACTGGTCTTAATCGCTTATTTGGTGAGCTTTACGATATCCGTCGTCAGCGTATGAAACGTCTGATCGACATTGTCAGTGCTTATCTAAAAGATGAGCAGAGTAGCATGAGTACTCGTGATTATCTCTGTACTATCTGGGCGATGGGTCAAGGCGGAGCAGGGCTGCTCAATTCAAGCTTCTATCAGCGCTATCTGGGTCGCCGTGATACTTTACGCTACGCTTTAGTGCAGCAAATGTTGGATCTGCCTGGTCATTATCCGGCTCACACCGCTGATGAAGTGATGAACGATGAGGATATGCAAGAGTTGGTAGAGCAGATTGAGACTGAGTCAGCAGAGCATCGAAATACTAATTATTGATAGTAACTTCTTATTAGTGATAACCTCCTTATCATGAAACACTCGCAAACGGGTTTCACCTTAGTTGAAATTATAGTAGTGGTGGTCATTTTGTCCATCTTTGCTGGCATGATTAGCTTATCTGTCGGCAGCAGTGAGTCCCGTAAAAACTTAGCTTTTTATGAGCATTTGACCGATTCACTCAGTTATGTCCGCTTGCTATCTGCAGAACGTATGCAGCCTATGGGGCTGAGCTTACAAGCGAATAATCAGGGCCAAGTTGCTCCCACCATTGTTACCCTATCCAATCCTTATATTGCCTACCAAAATGTCGATAGCGCTAATAGCTCTAACACCGCTAGCGCTACTGATAGCTCACCAAAAAACGCCATGGAGTTGTCAGCCATGTCCGCTTCTCCTAAAGATAGTAAGCCGACGCCAAGTTGGCAGCTAGAGCCTGAAATCACTTTACCTGAAATGCCAGCAGGAGTTAGCTTAGCTATTCAAAGCTTAGAGGCTAGCAATATGAGCGCGCTAAATGGGAATAGACAACAGCAAACCTTACAACCTTGGTTCACCGAGCAAACCGTGCCGCAAGTGTTATGGTTCGGTACGGGTCAAGCCACACCAGTCACTATAGAAGTGCGCCATCAATCAAGGCTAGTCGGTGAGGTGATTACTATTATGCCAGATGGCAGTATGGTGATAGGGCAAGGGTCATAGCCGATGACTATTATGCCCATACCAGCCGCTAGTACGCGCCAAGCTGAGCGCGGTTTTACCTTAATAGAGGTAATGGTAGCACTCGCTATTTTGGCAGTGGTTGCCGTAGCCGCGAGTCGCGCTAGTAGTGCTTATCTATCCTCCGTTGATGTGCTAAAAACGCGAACGCTAGCGCATTTCGTGGCGCAGAATGCCGCTGCCGACTTACGTATTCAGCAAACTTGGTTAACCGCTAACAGCACGCAAACGATCAATGCGCAAGGACGTGATTGGCAAGTGCTAATGAGCGTTGCCAATACTTTGAGTCCGGCGCTAAAAGAAGTCAATATCAGTGTAGCGCCTATCATTGATGGTGAGACGAGAAGGGTGGTGACGGATATCACCGTGATAATTAGTAATCCGGAGACTGCTAGTGCTAGCTCTTTTGGGGTAGACACTGGTGCTAACAGCCAGACTGGAGCATCGCTGTGAGTAGGCAGCGCGGCTTTACTTTACTGGAGCTGATGGTTGCCATGGCGATATTTGCTATGCTAGCGGTAGCGGGCTGGCAAGTATTCGATAGTGTTAATCGAGCGCGGGAGCGAGCACAATTGCAGGCGGATAATTTGGCGGTATTACAGTACGCTTATTTGCAGCTGCAACAAGACATGGGTCAGATTATTGCTTATCAAGCGCCTGATA
>CBETCF010000156.1:0-5338 GCA_965534785.1 uncultured Psychrobacter sp. | reverse complement strand
CGTTTTAGCATCTGCTTATCGCCGATATCCGCGCCTTTTTCAACTTGCTCACTCAGCATTTGCGCCAAGACATGCGCGTCACGCATACAGAGGTTAAAACCTTGACCTGCTACCGGATGCAAAGTATGCGCGGCATTACCCATGATAACGCAGCGGCCATCGACTTGTTTATTAGCAAGCACGCGCGTTAACGGATAAGCACCGCGACGACCAGCAGCTGTGAAAGTACCAGCACGCTCACCGAAAGCTTGCTGTAGCGTCTGCAAGAAATGCTCGTCATCATCTAAGTACTGCTGCTCTTCGCCTTTAGGACAAACCCAAACCACCGAACGTCGAAATCCCTGTTGGTAGTCATTATTACCGTCGCCTTCTGGATCGGTCAAGGGCAGTACCGCTAGAGGCCCAGCTGGACTAAAGCGTTCTATAGCGCTATGCTCATGCGCTTTATCAGTCTCAACCACACCAACGATAGCCGTTTGGCCGTAGTCATAATCTTTAGTGGTTATGCCTAATAATTGGCGTACCGTTGAATCGCGGCCATCACAAGCGACCAATACGCTGCCCTGTAATTGCTGCTCGCCCTCATCCCCATCATAATAGTTAAATGTGAGGGTAACGCTATCACTTTGCTGCTCAACAGCTACCACGTCAGCATTATCAATCAAAGTAATCAGCGGCTCATTTTGCGCGGCTAATAAAAGCTTACGGCCTAGCCAAGCATTTTCCATTACTTGTCCAAAGGATTCGACTTTTTCCTCTGCTTTGTTAAGTTGTGCGCGACCAAAGCTCCCTTGTTCACTAATCTTTACCGCGTCAATGCGACAGGCATGACTTTGTAGCTCTGACCATAGTCCTATCTCTTGATAAATCTGCACGGTGCGTCGTGATAAGGCGGTATTGCGACTGTCTAGATAGTGACTACGTTGCTCATCATCTTCAGGGCCAATCTCAGGATAGCTGTTCTTTTCAAGCAAAGTACTAGCAATGCCGCGATGCGCTAACAGTAAGGCAAAAGATAAGCCGACATGCCCGCCACCAGCGATAAGCACTTGCTGATCAGTAGCAGCACCGGTACTGTGGTCTTTATTAGCGTTATTTTTCTCAGGGGTATTACTTTGAGCGGGCGAAGTATTTAACTCAGAACTTGGCATTGCTACTCCTATCATTTGCTATAAAAAGGTTATTTATTTTTAGAAAGATTAGTGAGACTTATCGTTGTTTTTGTCTTAATGGTTAAAGCTTAAAATGAATAAATAGATAGATTTTAGAGCGCTCAATCTAGCCTGTTATATTAGCTATAGGTTACCACAAATTACTATTAACTCTGTGGGCTTAAGACTAATTATCGCAACTAGCCATTACTCTAACCAGTTAATCGTACATTGAATAAAATAAAGCGTTTAGGCATAAACAAAAGCGACAATATCAATATAGTGAGCCGTTGCAATCTACATACAAAACAGTAGCATCAAGCCGCCTTCAAGGCTTGAATTATAAATATTATCAACCATAATGAAGTGAGTCTCTTTACTTATTTAGCCTAAAAAACAACAGGCATTTATTACAAGGATAATCGCTTGACTGAATCCATTAGCCGTAATATAAAATTTGAATTTTTGACCCAAGCCCAGCTAAAAACGGTATTAGGTGAATACAATAAACATATCAAATACATTCAAGAGCGTCTCGATATCAAGATTAGCCAGCGCAAAACAGATTTTTGCTTAAGTGGTGATATCACTGGCGTTGAGCGCGGTGAACGCATCATCTATAAGCTAGTCGACGAAGCGCAAAACTCAAAAGACATCACTGCTGAAGAGCTGCATCTCATTATTCAATCGAGCATTTCTCGCGATGAAGATATGAAGGACGATGCACTAGAAGCTGATGACGAAAATGCAGAGGATCTTGACTCAGCCAATGATTTTACTCCTATTAGTCTACGCACTCGCAAGGGCAAAATCATCCCACGCGGCGGCAACCAGCAGCGCTATGTCAAAAACGTGCTGACCTCTGATGTGTCCTTCGGTATTGGCCCTGCCGGTACCGGTAAGACTTATTTAGCAGTAGCGTGTGCGGTCGATATGATCGAGCGTAATGAGATTGAGCGTATTTTGCTAGTGCGTCCAGCAGTTGAAGCAGGCGAAAAACTAGGCTTTTTACCTGGCGACTTGACTCAAAAAATTGACCCTTATTTGCGTCCGTTATATGATGCGCTTTATGAGATGATTGGCTTTGAAAAAGTAGCCAAAATGATTGAGCGTCAAGAGATTGAAGTAGCGCCATTGGCTTATATGCGTGGGCGTACGCTGAATAACTCTTTTGTGATTTTGGATGAAGCGCAGAATACCACGCCTGAACAGATGAAGATGTTTTTGACCCGTTTAGGTTTTGGCTCACGTGCGGTTATTACCGGCGACATCACTCAAGTCGATTTGCCTCGTGGGACTAAATCTGGTTTAACACAAGCTTTGGCTATCTTGAGTGATATAGAAGAGATCCATATCACCAAGTTTGACTCAAAAGATGTGGTTCGTCATCAGCTAGTACAAAAAATCGTTGAAGCTTATGATGTCTTTGATGATGAGCAATTAATCCTTGAAGAAAAACGCAAACAACAGCGTTTTATCGCTGAGCAGGAACGTAAGGATGCTATCGCTAGTGCAGCGGCTAAGCTGTAGATTTTACCTTTAAACCTACTTTAAACCTTTAGTCACATAAAGTACTGCAACCAGATTATTAGCATTAATAGTCTGGTTTTTTATGCCTAGCAAATAAATTTTAAGATAAGGATAAAAGGATGAAACAGTCCAACGAAATAAACATCAGCGCCAATGAGGCTGTTGATGATGATCTAATCGATAAATTCTACAACGAACAAATGCTACAAACTGCACTAATAGCGACATTAGACTATATCGATGAGTGTATGAAGAAAGGCTTACAACTGCCCTATTTTGCAGATATTGACGATGAGTTATGGCAAAGTAAAAGCAAAGCTTTGGACATATACATTACTGATATTACTGAAGGTCAGGAGTTGAATCTACAAGCGCGTGATAAGGATTACGCGACCAATATTTTATCCTATCCTAGTGAGATGCCCGTCAGTGTTATTGAGCTGATGCCAACGATACCATTAGGTGAGCTGATTATTTGTCATGACGTAATCGTGCGTGAAGCGGCTGAGCAAGATAAAGACCTAACGCAGCACCTTAGCCACTTGATTGTCCATGGCGTGCTGCATTTATTAGGCTTCGATCATGAAATTGGTCAAGCTGAGCAAGACGAGATGGAAGCGTTCGAGATTGATATTTTAGCTCGTCTTAATTTGCCCAATCCTTATGTTTAGACAGTCAAAATTAAGTATTAAAATTAACTTTATCAAATTTCACTAAGAATATTGAATCTCACATAATGTTCAATCATGTAAACATACTTGCATAGGCTGTGACTTTAGCCCAGCTTTTTGCTTTTTTAAAGTTTGTCTAAGTGCTGGGCTAAAGCCACAGCCTACAAAACCTTATCTCAAATAACCTCAAAATCAAAAATTAGTCTTTATGATTTTTTCTCCAGCGGCAGCTTTTGTGATTGATCCATATTATTCATCATCTGATCCAAACCTTTGATATGCACACTACGCTGCGGGAATGGAATATCGATTTTTTCACTATCGAAGACTTCTTTGAACTGCTCAAGTAGATCGCACTGCATTGACCACCAATCAGCATTAGTCGTCCAAACGTTAAGGGTTAAATCGACAGAGTTATCGCCTAAATTAGTCACTCTTACGATAGGCTCAGGATCACTAAAGGCGACGGGGTTTTCTTTAGCTAGCCGCAAGATAAGCTCTTTAGCGATTTTGATATTGGCGTCATAACCCACACCGATAGTGATATCGACACGGCGATTAGGTAGCGCGGTATAGTTGATAACGGCTGAGGTAGTAATATCGCTATTAGGAATAATGACATCGTGATTATTAATAGTGGTGATATGAGTATTGACTAAGGTAATCTCAGCAACTGTGCCGGTATAACTACTGATCTGTACATAATCGCCCTTCACAAAGGGCCGGAAAGTAACAATCATAATACCAGCAGCAAAGTTTGATAGCTGGTCTTTGAGTGACAAACCGATAGCGACCGCCGCGCCGCCTAATATGGCTACTACCGAAGTAGTATGAACGCCAACCTGATTTAGCGCTGCCAAAATCACTACGACTAATAAAATACCGTATAGTAAACGACTCAAAAAATTAGCCGCAGTGGTTTCTAAGTGACTACGAACCATAAGACGATTAGCAAAAGTTACCAGTTTTTTAGCCAGCCAACGCCCTACTAAAAATACTAATAGCGCAAGGCCAATTTTTATTGATATCGTTATAGCGCTTTCAGTTAACGAGGCGGCATCGAGGGTAAATCCTAAAAATTCCATAAAGACTCTTTATTCTATAGCTGAGTTTATAAATGAGTTTGGTTCTAAGTGTATTCAAAAACGAGTATCAATTATTCGTTAGTAACCATCAATAAGTAATATCGATTTTATCACTATAACGATAAGTGCGAATCAAGCGTAGCTCAACGATATCATCCATATCCTTAGTAAACTTACCAAAAGGTGCTGCTTGTCGTACCGATTGTTTGGCGGCTTCATCCAAAATAGTAGAGTTCGAGCTTTCAAGCAGTCGAATAGCTTTGATATTACCATCGTTACTAATGACAACCATTAATCGCACTTCACCGGTGATGCCTTGTGCTCGCGCTTGTACGGGATAATGCAGATTACCTACCCGCTCTACGTGCTCGCGAAAGGTCTCAATATAGTCTGCGGCAGCGCCACGAGTGGTTGAGTTACTATCGAGAGTGACTACTTTTGATTTAGTTGCATACACTTGCTGACGCTGCGATAGCTGGGCTTCTAAAGTCGCAATCTGCTTACGTAAGCGCTCTTCTTGTGCCACGTTATCATCTTTTGCTTGCTGACTATCATTGTCTGCATCATCACTCGCTTGACGCCAGCTCAAAGTCGTACGCAAATAGCTTTCTTGATACTGTTGCTGTCGCACTTGACGCTGCAAGTTAATCACATCTTGGGTTTCGCTTATCTGTTCTGCTGAAAGCGGACTGGTTTGCGCACTTTCTTGTCGAACTTGCTCAGTCACCGTGCCGCCGCCCACTTGCGAAGCATTGGCGATATAATAAGCATCTTCATTAGGCTGCATATTATCAGTCAGTGCTTTGGCGACATCCTGCATCATAGCGGCCGGATTAGTGCCCATAGAGAAGCTAATACCAAATATTAGCAGTACATGTGCCGCTAGCGCGACTACAATCGC
>CBETCF010000155.1:0-5340 GCA_965534785.1 uncultured Psychrobacter sp. | reverse complement strand
CTAATGAAGAAGCTATCTCTAAGGCACCTGAAGTTGACTTTGGTGAGTAGCTTTTGGTGAGTAATTATTTGCAATAAAACACTAGGTAATATGGATCAGATGAATAACTCAAGAGCAATAGTCACAGCATTACTATTCACCCTTAGCGCGACTGGTGCTACTGCACTAAATGCGGCGCAGAATGATGTCGCTGTGGCTACTGCTAACGGCGAGCTGCAAAGCAATCGTAGCGTTGAAGAGCTGGTTGCTATTGCCAAAGCCGGTGAAAGTAATGAAGCGATTAATGATGCGGTTCTAGGTAACGAAGCCATCAATGACGCCATACTTGGTAACGAGGCTATCAATCCGAATGCGGCTAATGCTGATAGTAGTGCTAGCGCTAACCAAAGCCAACCTAGCAATCTGCCGCCAGTACAATCTACTGCTGCTAGCGTAGACGCTGATAAGCTGATCTTAAATAGCCCTGTAGTCGATCAAGCCAATATCTTGAATCCGCAACAAAAGCAGCGTTTAGAGGCGCAGTTGCGAGGTATCTATCGTCAAGGTTTAGCACAAGCGGCCTTAGTGATTGTACCCACGACTGATGGCGTTCCAATCTTTGATTATTCGCTGCAAGCAGCAGAAAGGTGGCAGCTAGGCGAAGCCGATACCGATGATGGCTTGCTGATATTGGTAGCGGTAAATGACCGTGACATGTATATCCAATCTGGCTATGGTTTGGAAGGAGTATTACCGGATTCTGCCCTTAATCGTATTATCCGTGAAGATATCACTCCTTATTTTAAGCAAAACGATTATGGCGCAGGACTAATAGCAGGTTTAGATAAGATTGAACAGCGTTTAACAGCCGATCCAGAAATTTTAGCCCGAGCCGATGCGCAAGCCGAAGCACGCAGTGCCCAGCAAGGCTCAGAGGAGCTACCATCGCCTATTTTCTTATTTGTAATGGCGATGATTTTTGGTAGTTTTATCACTAATATATTTGGCCGTGTTTTTGGCTCTATTTTGACCGCAGGTGGCTTTTTTGCCGGGTCTTTAGCCTTGGGTGGCGGGTTCTTTATGACCGTTATCATGGCTATATTTTTATGGCTGTTCCTGATCTCTCGTGGCAGCGGTGGTGGTCGTGGCGGACGCGGTGGCGGCGGAGGTGGCATGGTATTCTTGCCAGGTCTGGGCGGCGGTAGTGGCGGCGGCTTCGGCGGCGGTGGTTTTGGTGGTGGCGGCTTCGGCGGTGGCGGCGGCGGTTTCGGTGGTGGCGGTGCTGGCGGCTCTTGGTAACTTGAGCAGCCTAATTGCTATCAGACACAAAATAGCTCATCCAACATTAAGATTAATACATTTAGCATTTATTCATAGCGCGATAGTATATTTAAGGAACAAAAAGCATGGTTCAAAACAACTCGTCACAGGCAAGTTTCGCTCGCTTATGGCGTCAAGTCATATTTGTACCCGTGCTTCATAGCAGATGGTTAACCGCTGAGGCCAGAGCGCGTTTGACCGCAAAAGTCACTGAAGCTGAAATTGGTCATCGCGGTGAGGTGTTTTTAATTATAGAAAATGCTTTACCTATTCAGGAGTCTTATCATACCGATGCGCGCGCCCGTGCGGTCGAGCTCTTTAGTGCTTACCGAGTATGGGATACAGAAGAAAATACTGGAGTTCTAGTTTATGTTAATGTCTGTGAGCAAAGCTTAGATATTATCGCTGATCGCGGTATCAGTGGTCATGTCAGCCCGACCGTTTGGCGAGCTATGTGTGATAAAGCAATAGCTGGTATCGCTAATAAAAAAGTCGAGGAAAGCCTGTCAGAGTTACTCGATGAGGTAGGACAACTACTGCGTCAATACTACTATCTTGAGAACGACCCATCCGGCAATGAGTTATCTGATACTGTGGTATTTTTAAAATAGGCAGTCTTAATAAGACATTTACAAGGTATAAGATAGGGTTGAGATGAAATGATTGAGCTGATAAAAAGACTGCCAAAAGCAGAATTGCATTTACATATTGAAGGTTCATTAGAGCCTGAGTTGATGTTTAAGCTAGCCCACAAGAATAAGGTGGCTATTCCTTATGAGACTGTCGAGGAAGTCCGTAACGCCTATAACTTCACTAACTTACAGACTTTTTTAGATATCTACTATGCTGGGGCAAATGTGCTGCTGACTGAAGATGACTTCTATGATTTGACTTGGGACTATATTGAAAAGTGTGTTGAGAATAATATCATTCATACCGAGATATTTTTTGATCCACAAACCCATACTTCTCGAGGTATCGCTTTTGAAACCGTTATTAGCGGTATCAAGAGAGCGCTAGCCGATGCCAATCAACAGTATGGTATTACCTCGGCCATTATCATGTGTTTTTTACGCCATCTCTCAGAGCAAGAAGCCTTTGAGACTTTAGAGCAGGCCTTAGATTATAAGGACGATATCATCGGTGTCGGTCTCGATTCCTCTGAGATTGGCAACCCGCCTTCGAAATTCGAAGCTGTTTTTAAAAAAGCGAAAGCGGAAGGCTTTAAGTTAGTGGCACACGCTGGTGAAGAAGCGGACTTTAGCTATATATATGAAGCGCTCGATCTGTTAAATATTCAAAGAATCGATCATGGCGTGCAGTCTATTAATAGTCCGGAGCTAATGGCAAGGTTGAAGGAACAACAAATACCACTTACGGTCTGTCCGAATTCTAATATTGAGTTAAAAGTATTTGATAGCTATAAAGTGCACAATATCAAACAGCTACTGGACTATGGACTGAATGTCAGTGTCAATTCCGATGATCCCGCTTATTTCAAAGGCTACATCAATCAAAACTTTATCAATCTGTATGAAAATATCGACTTGTCAGCAGAAGATATTATCACTTTAGTCCGTAACTCTTTTAAAGCGGCTTTCATTGATGATGAGTTAAAAGAAAAATATTTAGCTCAAGTAGATGCTGCTATTCAATAAGCTTAAGTAATCTAAGCTATGCTTATCTTTGCGGATTTAGCTTTTTGATTAGCCTAATTTACTAACCAATACAGGCATTACTGCTCCTGCTTTAGCTGTTAAGGTAATATCCACTACCGTACTTGGCGTAGGGTTCGGATTTATCTCAATGATTTTGGCACCGTTTTGTTTGGCAAGCTGCGCTAGACCGGCCGCAGGGTAAACCAAGCTTGAGGTGCCAATACTCATAAACACGTCGCAATTGGCAGCCGCTTCTTCAGCTTGTTGCCAAGCTTGCTCTGGTAACGACTCTCCAAACCAAACAATATCGGGCCTGATATAACCTCCGCATTGCGAGCAGGCTATCAATTCATCACTGAAGTTATTTATTTTCTTTAAGACGTTTTTGACTTCTTTGCTATCTGCTGATCTTTCTACAAAGACGCTATCGCATTGACTACAGCGATTACGCCATAGATGACCATGTAAATGAATAGCTTTGCTACCAGCTTGCTCATGCAAGTCATCAACGTTCTGGGTAATCAAAGTGATGTGTTGTTTTGAGGTGAGGTTTTCTGAAACTAATCCTTGTTGCCATTTTGCTAATGCCTGATGAGCCGGATTAGGGGCTTTATCATGGACTAGCTCTCGCCGCCATTGATACCAAGACCACACCAATTTTGGATCTCGCTCAAAGCCCTCAATACTCGCTAAGTCTTCGGCGCGAAAGTTCTCCCACAAGCCTGTTTGCTTATCTCGAAAGGTCGGAATACCGCTCTCTGCTGAAATACCTGCACCGGTTAATATACAAATCTGCTTGGCTGACTGTAGTAATTGCGCGGCTTGCTCAACTTGTGCTACTAACTCTGTCGATAATTCTGCTACCATAACTTAACCCTTATTAATAACGGATGACTCTCTTTATGATAGACGGAATTTGGTGGCTTGTCATATTACTAAGCGTAGTCGTAGCTTTATGGCTGCTAGCTAAGTCGCGCGGCGCGAAAGTAGCAGAGCCACAGCAAAAAAGTGGTGCTGATAAAAAGCTACCGACTAATGATGCGCTACAAAAAACCTCGGCATTGATAAAAAAGCATCTTCCTGAGTATCGCGTAACGCGTAAGACCAATCATTTATTGGTCAGTAAGCAAGGGAAAAAGGTGGCGATGATTACAATCGACAAAAAACTAGCGGCTGGTCGGCGCTTATTAGGTGATGTGCCTATTATTAATTATCACCGCGTTCCTAGTTGTGAGTCAATAACTGTAAGTTTAGAGGAAGCTAAATAAGTCCTTTATAAGTGTTTCAGCTCTTTTTATAGCAAATATGAGTTCTTATTTTGATAACTACAAAACCCCAGCAAGTGTATTAAGATGGGCAGGTATTGAGATAGGTTTAGGGCGTGTTGAATAAACGAAAGTACACACTTCTTGCCAACACTTGGCATTAAAGAGGCTGTTTTTTTGCTAGTATTAGTTTTTGCTAGCTAAGTTTAGCTTAACAAGCAAGTTGCAAATTAAAATCAGCCTTTGAGCTGATGATTAAATATCTAACTAACTACCCAAAAAAGGATTGTTTATAATGACTTTAAAAATTTTCAAACAAGCAAATCGTGCTATTGCCATTACTGCTATTAGCGGCCTTGCCATGCTTAGCACTGTAGGTAACGCTGCGACTTACGAGCTTGACCCTAAGCATACGGCAGTACGCTTCACTGTAGATCATTTTGGTACTTCTACTAATGCTGGCGGCTTCTATAATCTCTCAGGCATCCTTGAGTACGCTCCACAAGAGCAAAAGGGTTTTATAGGCATTACTATTCCTATGGGCAGCTTAGATACCGGTCTTAAAGCTTTTAATGGTCATTTGAAATCAGCTGATTTTTTTAATGTAGAAAAACATCCAACTGCTTACTTTAAGTCGACTAACTGGCAGTTTAATGGTGACAAAGTTAGTGCAGTTACGGGCGATCTAACCTTACTTGGTAAAACGAATCCTGTAACTTTAATAGCCACTAAGTTTAATTGTTATGATAGTCCTGTCTTAGGAACTGAAGCTTGTGGTGGTGATTTTGAAACCACTATCGATAGAACTAAATGGGGTATGGATACCTATACCACCGGCGGCATGATGAAAGATATTAAACTAGTCGTGCAGGTAGAAGGCAGCAAAAAAGCAGATCTTAAATCACAGTGATTCATTCACTGAAGATCATCTTTTAAGATGTAGAGACTGTTTAGGTCATCAGAGTATTATAAATGCCAGATTGAGTGTTTAACTTAGTCTGGTATTTTTATTTGGCAATTACTATGATTGAGTTGAGAGAAGGGTAAGGCATAAAGAAAGGTAAAATACGATGATTGGTGCGCTCGGCGGGAATCGAACCCACGACCCTCGGCTTCGG
>CBETCF010000154.1:0-5348 GCA_965534785.1 uncultured Psychrobacter sp. | reverse complement strand
TCTTCTGCTACCGTGACTAAGTGCCAACTTGGCTGCTCATCGACCCAAGATTGCACATAGTGATGGATATCGAGCGCGGGTACCTTTGTTGGTAACACCACGATCAAAGCAAATACTGGCAATGATTGCAAAGCATCAAAGTCGCGTAAGCTTATGTCATCAGGTAGCAACGAAGCAATAGAATCAACGGCTTGTTGCCATGCTTTGCTGTCTTTTGGTAACGAGTAAGGCGTATTTTCTGGCATGGCTCAATTGTCCCTTGTATGCGCAAATAAGATTAGGAATAATAGCAGCTTTAGCAAGCTGCGCCTATATGTGAAACATAAACTGTCTGTTGGTAAGAAAAAGCCTATAAATAATTTATTATGAGCATAAACTATGACCGCCATGATGATGATATAGTGGCTTATGTTAACTAGCGCTTGGTATTAACCAGTGACTAGTTTAATCCGTGAATGTACAGCATAAAGGCTCAAAAGTATCATTAGCTAACTGCCGTTTGACCGCATACTTTTCCCAAAAACGATCGAAAGTGTCGTTTTTTAATTTCTCTTAATCAAAAAAGTTTAACATATCATGACTTATTTAGCGCCGCGGCAAGGGTTGTTTGCCATTATTATTCTAGTCAGTTTTTGTTTGCAGACCTTGCTGTTAGTCATTAGTACCGATCAGCAATTGAGCAACAGCCGTGAGCTAAAAGGCGAACAGATGGTCGCTCAGCTTATTGATGAGGCTCGGCTATCGCTAGAAAACCAAGATCGCGTCAGCCTCAGCGTGATTGCCAATCGTTATACTAGCGAGCAAGATGTCTCTCGTTTGGTCATTAAAAATAACAAAGATGAGATACTAGTACCTGTCGGCAATGCCCCTCTACAGCAAGGGGAGACCATAAGCCAGATTGCCACTAATGGTGATGCGGTAATTGGTAGCGTAGCGCTAACTTTGAAAGAAGTTAGTAAAGGCGAAATCATCACTATGCAATGGCCTTTCGTGATCGGCTCCATGATTTTGCATTTGCTGTTATTATTGGTCTATAGCTATGTTGCGCGTCCGACAAAAGAGCAGATCAATACCCTAAGTCATGAAATAGAAAATATCCATCGCGATCAGTACGCGCTTAGTGCGCAGACTCGTAGTAGATATCGCAATGATGCCGATAGCGATAACATAAGCGAGCCGTCAATAGTTGTAGCTAATACAGCAGATACGGCTAATGTAGCGCCCGTCAGCACTAGCAATATCCATAATGAGCTGAACGCTTATCTAAGATCACAGCAAGCAGCTGGTAAAGAAGCTCAGGCTAGCGAAAACACCCTTGATGAGCATGCTAATCAGGCGCAAATGAATAATGCTACAGCGCCAACTAGCAGCGAAACGCATGATAGTAGCGCCACTGCTAGCGTCATGAGTGACAGCCGTAAGCCATCAACAACAGTGGCAAGTCTATCGTCCTCTCGCGCACTTGAAAAGGTAAGTGTACATATTACTTTTCATGATGAGTACAACATGCTTGAGCTTCTAGCCCCAGAAACTCGGACACCGTATTTAGCATTATGTACGCAGCTGCTACAGCAAGCATTGACTGAGTTATTGAGACAGCCTTTATTACTTGGAGTTAGCGCCGTTAATGAGCCTTATTTCGATGAAAAGGGGGCTTCGATAGTGTTAAAAGCCGATAATAGCCATGCAAAAGTAGCGTTAGCGGGGGTGATGTTAGCTAAGCTGTATTTGATGCTCAATAAGATCATTCATGATAAGCATATCGAGCTGTCTCGTTTTGCTTTACCTGCCAAAGCAGGGGTTAGCGATGAAGCACAGAGTGACGCGATGACTCAACTGCTAAAAACGGTCGGTAAAAAAGAGCAAATGCTAATTTTATTACCTAATGCTGGCTTGAAACAAATTGGTAGCTATGTACAAGTGCAAAGTGTCAAGCGTCCAACCACCGTTTATGAGCGCGAATGTGCGGTGTTTGATGGCGGTAACGATGCTATGATGCAGCGCTTAGCCGATGTGCGTAATTCAGTGCTGACTACTTAAGGTGGCGCTTTATAAGACACCTTAATATCGAAATAAAATCATTCTAATTACGAAAAGTATTGACAAGGCTTAGTAGAGACTTTATAAGGCATGTATATAGTGGTATCTTTTGAATTTTTGGTACAAATAATAGGAGTTTGTCATGAGTGATCCTGATATTGACGATTTTGATGATGAGTTTGCTGATGACGATGATGCAAAAATGGTGGAGGAAGCAGAAACCAGTGTACGCACACGCTTGAGCAGTTTAGAGAAGCGTCGTCTCATCGACAATTTATTAGAAGAAAAGCGCTTAGCAAAATCTCTAAAAGATGACTTAGAAGACGATATTGATGATGATTTAGATGACAATTGGGATGCCGACTGGGATGATGACGACGACCTATAATCGTCCAAGCATTTTCAATAGTGACATCGCATTTAGACAACAGGATCGCAGTGCCAATCATGCTATCCTAGAACTAATACTTTGACGTTATAGTCTATCGATTTTGCAACCTTCTAATAAGGAGAGGTACTATGAGTACTAACCCACTAAGCTTTGATCAACTGCTAGATTTTTTGGATAATCAAGAGAGTCCATATGTGCTCGATAGTGTCGCGACCCACGGGTTTTTGACCGCTACGGTAATTGGTCGTCCACTAGCGAATTGGTTAGATGCGTTGTTTGAAGGTCAGACCGAAAAAGTACCAAAGAACGTGGTAGACGGTGTACAGCGTTGGCGCAAGGCTATCATGGCTGAGCTAAAAAATGAGACGCCTATTGAATTGCCTTTCGGTGCCGACGAAGAGGGCGAAGAAGCCGCTGTCGACTTTTCAGAAGAGTCAGATATCGTCGCTTGGTCGATAGGTTTTGTTGATGCGATGTACGCTGATGAGGCTGAAGATTGGTTTGAAGATGAAGAGACCGCAGAGGATGTGGCGGTTTTGACCTTACCCATGGTGGTGCTCAGCGGTATTGATGATGAAGATCCTGAATTGGCGCAAATGCGTAACGATGAAGACAAAATGGCGCAAATGGCCAATAGCATCGAAGGCAACTTAACAGAGCTGTTCTTGTTATTTCATACCAAGGACTAATGACTTGCTAACAAGTTAAATGGTTCATCAATAAGCGCTTTCACTCTGTAAATCACTGACAAGGTAATATCATGACTGTGCAACTCTCCAATCTTGAGCACTTACCCGGCTATCAAATCACTGAACGCTTGGATGTGGTCTATGGTAGTACGGTGCGCTCAAAACATGTGGGCAAAGACTTATTTGCTGGTCTGAAAAACATCGTTGGAGGTGAGCTTACTGCCTACACTGAACTGTTAGAAGAGTCGCGTCAAGAGGCGATAGACCGGATGACAGTCAAGGCCGAAGCACTAGGAGCTGATGCTGTGGTTGGTCTACGTTTTTCGACCTCTAGCATCGCACAAGGAGCTTCTGAATTATTTGTCTATGGCACCGCGGTCAAAGCCGTTCGAGCAACGCAGCCCATGCAAAGCCAGCCGCCTAGCGATTCTGGTTATCAGTCCTATCAAAAGCCAACAGCTCAAGAAGACCACCAGCAAACGCCAGTAGATGATCTACCACGTTTCAATCCTTTTGGTTGATATCTAATAACTAAAGGTAGAGTGTTGCAACCTTTTATCACAAGAGACGTGTCATGAATAACTCTGTTACGCAGATGCTAATCAACTATGCGCCGCTACTTATATTATTTGTGGTGGGTTGGTTCTTTGGCGCGCGCCATGAGAGTCAGCATTTATCACGCTTATTAGTATCAGAAAAAGAGCTTGGTCATATTGTCGTCTCAACCGAGCGTTTTTATCAGCCAAAGATAGTGAAAGGTAGTGAAACGGAGCTGGTGCTAGGTAGCGTCGTTATTGCGCAAGATTATTTCAAAATGGTCATCGCTAAAGTATTAAGCATTTTTGGCAAAAACTTGACCACTTACGAGACTTTACTGGATCGCGCCCGCCGTGAAGCAGTAGTAAGAATGCGTATCCAAGCTCAGTCAAAAGGCTACAACCACATTTATGGATTGCGTCTTGAAGTGAGCAATATTAATCAATTAGGTAGCATGGTAGAAGCTATTGCTTATGGCACAGCGGTAAAAACTGACGCCAACCCGTTGTTGACTGGAGAGTAGTTAAAACAATTGACCCGATAAATACTGACACCGTTATACTGAATAAACTTATCAACATTTGACCTTTAGCTAGGTCAAGTCTACAGGGATGTAGTTATGGATAGTGTTCAGTTAGTGACGTTAGTAAATTCAGTGGTTATACCGTTATGCCTGTTTTTGATTATGATGGGCATGGGTTTATCTTTAGTAGTAAACGACTTCAAACGAGTAGTCAAATTTCCCAAAGCTGTGGGTATAGGTCTAACCAATCAGCTAATCCTATTGCCGATTATTGGCTTTGCCTTGGCTAATATCATGCCGCTACGCCCTGAATACGCTGTAGGGGTTATGCTGCTAGTCTTGTGCCCAGGCGGCACCACCTCAAACCTTTTTACTTATCTAGCCAAGGGCGATGTCGCACTATCAGTGACGATGACCGCGATTGCTAGTGTCATCACCGTCTTCACTATTCCGGTAGTCCTCAGCTATTCACTCATTCATTTCATGGGCGCTGGTACTGAGTTTCAGCTCCCTATCGCTAAGACGATGATTTCATTAATAGTGATTACTATCGTACCTATCAGTCTCGGTATGCTAATCAAGCGTTATGCGCCAAGAGTCGCGGATAAATCGCAAGTCTGGGTCTCTAGGTTCGGTGTGACGTTTTTAGCCTTACTAGTTTTATTTTTAGCTATTGTGCAAAGAGATATCATCGTTGATGCTTTCATTAGTACTGGACCTGTATCGCTGATATTGAACGTGGTAACTATGGCTCTAGGCTATTACACTAGTAAATGGTTTGGCCTAAATCTAGCGCAGAGAACTTCTATTACTTTAGAGGTTGGCTTACAGAACAGTACTTTGTCTATATTTATGGCATTGACGTTATTGTCCAATTACGACATGTCGATGACCCCGGCTATTTATACCTTAATCATGTTCTTTACCGCTGGTATTTTAGTCAAAATATTTAGCAAAAAGTACCACAACGAACAACATGCCAATAGTAACTTAGCTATCAAAACGCTTTAATTTTTATTCTTTATCCGCTTAGCAAAAAACTCTATAACTAGCTCACTTAAAGCCGTTATAGAGTTTTTTTTGGCATGTTTTATGAGTAGGGAGTGGTTTAAATGACTGGTTTTAAGGTCAATATTTACCGCTCGTGCTCGTTTAATTGGGCTATTTT
>CBETCF010000153.1:0-5376 GCA_965534785.1 uncultured Psychrobacter sp. | reverse complement strand
ATAGGATTAGCTGTCATGACCGCTTTTTCAGAGTTGCAACAACATCTAACTCGTTACTGGGCGCTACCCTATCATGACGATGAAACTCTTAATCGCGCATTAAATGAAGTGCAAACTTGGCAGCGCCTTCGTATTCAGCGCACGCACAAAGAGCTCTTTTCCAAGCCTAATAATAAATTGATGGCAGATTATTTTCTGACCCAACTATACGGTGGGGAAAAGTTTAAATTATTGGCCGTACAGTTAGCGCGAGTTTTACCAAAAGCGCAAAAGCTTGAACGTTTGGTAAAAGAGTCGGTATTAGAGACGGCTAGCATGTCCATTCAGGCCGCTATCTTGGCGATTGAGATGGATTTACATTTGGCTGAATGGGTAATCGTCAATAAGTTACCTATTAATGAGAAGAACATCATGATTGCGTATAGCACCCTTGATGAGTCTGCTGAGCGCCGTGAACAGCTTAGCAACCTAAAAGAGGTCTGCTATCGTACTGATAAGTACTTCAATTCTTTTTTACTACAAAAAGCCTTTGCCTTGGCTAAAAGCACTGCCTATAGTCTCAACTATCAGCCGCTTTATGATTTTGTGGAAGCGGGGTTTTCGGCGATGAAACCGCTTGAAAGCGTCAGTAGCTTCATCGATCCTTTTTGTGCACGCGAGCTTGAAATCATTGAACAAATACGCAGCTCTGATAAAAACGGCAAAAACCAAAACATTGATGTATCATAGTCGCCTAACAAACTTTCTAGAAGTAAACCGTACTTATAAACCATTTCATCAGCCGCTAGTCTTTAGGCTTAGTTAGGTTTTTTTATATAGGATTTCCAATGTCTGCATTATTAGAGTTACAGGATCATTTAGCCCACTTTTGGCAACTTCCTCATCACGATAATGAGACGCTAAAAGCTAAATTAGACCAAGTACAAGCTTGGCAGCGTACTCGTATTGAGAAAACTCATGCCAACGCCTTTGAAAAACCTAAAAACCAGCTTATGGCAAACTATTTTTTGAATCAGCTTTATGGCGGTGATGAGTTTAAGAAGCTAGCAGAACAACTGCAGCGCATCGTCCCTAAAGCCAAAAAAGTTGAGCGTTTTGCACCATCTACCGCTTTAGAAACCGGTACTATGGCTATTTATGCCTCTGTTTTGGCTATGGAGTTAGATGTCCATTTAGCTCAATGGTTACTGGCACAAGACCTGCCTGTGACTGAGGAAAACATGCTTAGCGCTTATCGTGCCGTCGATGAAGGCGATAAACGCCGAGAGCAGCTCGAAAACCTAAAAGAGGTTTGTTATCGTGCTGATAAATACGTCAACTCGTTTATGATCCGCAAAGCTTTTGGTATGACTAAGCGTACCGCTTATCGTCATAACTATCAGCCGTTATATGACTTTATTGCCGCCGGCTTTACTGCTATGCGACCCCTTGATAGTGTTAAAGGTTTTATCGACCCTTTTTGCGCGCGCGAGCTTGAGATTATTGAAAAAGTCCATGCCAGTGATGACAGCAGCGCCGCCTCAGTGTTCACTACAGCATAGCCTTGATGGTTTTTAGCTATTGAGCCTTCATCATCAAGCATAAAAAATGATAGATAAGTACAAATAACAGGAAAACCTTATGACTGACGACAGTAATTATAGTCTCAATAATAATATCGACACCAATACCACCCGCTTCGATAACCCTGCTGCTATCAAGCCTAGCAGTCATAGCGAGTTGCAGGATAAGTTAGTTAGAGACAGCATTGCTAATAATCAAAATATAACCGCTCAAGTGCAGGCACGCCAAAACCCTGAGCCAAAAGTTGAGAATCAACCCCCTATGAATACGAATAAACCTAATACTGATAGCCATAATAGTAACGACTTCACACAAGTGCAGAGCTTACCGATAGGCACCCCGCAAGGTCAACAAACTACTATGCCTAATAACCCTACAAATACTACTGTTAATAATCAGGCGCAAGCACAGACGCAAAGCGCAGCCCCTAGCAAACAGAGTGCTTTTAATCAGCGTGACGATATCAACAATCCGCATACCTCAGATACTGATGGTAATGAAGAAACCCATTTCGGTTATAAAACAGTCAATAAGGCCGAAAAACAAGCCCGCGTTGCCGACGTCTTTACTTCAGTCGCCAAAAAATATGACATTATGAATGACTTAATGTCCTTTGGTATTCACCGTTTGTGGAAGCGTTTTGCTATTAGTTTATCGGGCGTTCGCGCCGGTCAGCATGTGCTTGATATCGCTGGCGGTACTGGTGATTTGGCCAAAGTCTTCAGCCGTGAAGTGGGCCGTAATGGACACGTAGTATTATCTGACATCAACGCCGCTATGTTAGAAGTTGGCCGTGAACGCCTAATTAACGCTGGCTGTAATAACGTCGATTTTGTGCTCGCCAACGCTGAGACTTTAGCGCCATTTGATGATGAGAGCTTCGATCTATTGACCATCAGCTTTGGTCTACGTAACGTCACTGATAAAGATGCGGCGCTACGCTCTATGTACCGCGTGCTTAAGCCAGGTGGACGTTTATTAATATTGGAATTTTCTAAGCCTATTTTCGAGCCATTATCTAAAGCTTACGACTTATATTCGTTTACCGCTTTACCAATGATGGGTAAAATTGTGGCTAATGACTCTGAGAGTTATCAGTACTTAGCTGAATCAATCCGTATGCATCCTGATCAGCAGACGCTGAAACAAATGATGGAGCAAGCGGGTTTTATTAATTGTGATTATCATAACCTAACGGCTGGTATCGTTGCTGTGCATCGCGGCTTTAAAGCGTAACTCTTAGCTCGCACAACTAAAAGCTTAAAAAACCTAACCTTATTAACGTGAGAATATTATGCTAACGGTCTTACTTTTGGCAGGTGCCGAGAAGCTTATCAATGTCGCTCTTATGAGCGATGAGATTACCCAAGCCGGTCTTGAGCCCTTGGCTGGTAAAGTGCTACGTCTAAATATGGTGATGCCTGAAATCCACTTAGATGTCATATTCAATCATAAGCGTTTGCGTTTTGAGCCAGTGACCACCCCTAGCGTTTTTGAACCTCGTGGCGGCGATGCTAACTTCAGCGCTAGTAACTTAAATATTGATAAGTTAGACGAGCGTGCACAAGCCGATTTAGATATGGCACAGATCGGTCACAGTAGTCCAGATTGTATTATTACCGTTGATAATCCAGCACAGCTCCTCAATCTGCTGCGAGAACCTAAGGGTAATCTACCGATTGAAGGCGACTATAAAGTACTGATGCAGCTCAAACAACTGGTTGCTGGCTTTGATCCTGACATTGCCGGTCAGCTAGAGCCTTTGATTGGCAAACCTATGGCCAGTCAATTACAACTACTTATCACGCAACTTAAATGGGGTCTACGCCACAGTGGTAAGCGCGTCTTTGACGATGTCACCGATTGGGCTAATGATATAGCTGGCACTAGTGAGCCTGATCCAATCGATAAAGCTGAAACCGATGATCTAAAGCAGCAATTGTTGAAGCTGCGAGCGGATGTCGAACGCGAAGAAGCTAAGCTATTAGCCCTAAAAATGGAACAAGCACGTTTTAGGCAAAATCAGTAATTTGTCTTGTAATTAATAGCAACTTATAAGCAATTAGCTACTAATATCACTAACGTACTGGTTCTAACCTTGTACCCTATCTAGAGTAATTATTGTCCATGCTACTATCTCATCGCGCACGTTTACTCGAGCTTTGGCGTATTGCCGCCAGTTATCGGCTTGATACTCACTTCTCTATCGAAGAGGCTCCGCAGCTACAGCCGTTAGCTCGTTTATTGCGCTTGCATCCGGCAGCATGGGGCAAAAAACATCAGCCTAATGCCGTCAAATATGCGCTAGAAGATATGGGCACGCTGTTCTTAAAGTTAGGCCAATTACTCTCGACCCGTCGCGACTTAGTACCCCCGAATATTATCGAGCAACTGGTACAATTGCAGGATCAAGTAAAACCCTTCAATGTTGATACCGCCATCGCTCAAATTGAAGATAATAAGCATGGCTTAGGTCAAACTATCGATAATTTATTTGCCCGTTTCGATATCAAGCCTTTAGCCGCAGCTTCCATTGCGCAAGTACATACCGCCGCGCTGCCTGATGGTCGTGAAGTGGTCGTTAAGGTAGTACGTCCTGATATTCGTGAGACTATTATCGCCGACTTTGAGCTCCTACGAGAGCTTGCTAGTTGGGCATCGGCGCGGATAGAAGCAGCAAGAGCAGTACATATTATCGACATCGTTGAGGACTATCGGCAAGTGATGCTCAATGAGTTGGACTTGATGTTAGAGGCCGACAATACTACTAAGATGCGCAATAACTTCTTAGGCTCAGCGCTGATGTATGTGCCAGAAGTCTATGACGCGTCAAAGAATGTCATGGTGATGGAGCGCATCCAAGGCGTGCCTATCTCACAAATTGAAGTCTTCGATCAGCTCGGCTATGACCGTGCCGCACTAGCAAAGAAAGGCTTGACGATATTTTTTACCCAAGTTTTTCGTGATAACTTCTTTCATGCTGATATGCATCCGGGTAACGTCTTCGTTGAAACTCCACCAGTTAAGACGCTCAGTTCTAATATGGGCCCTGATGTGGGTCCGATCGACTTAGGCTATGAGCCGAGATACATTGGCCTTGATTGTGCCATTATGGGTACGTTGTCCAAGGAAGATCAGCTGATAGTAGCGCGGATGCTACTTTCAGTAATGAATAATAACTTCACCGCCTTAGTCGATATCGTTAGCCGCGCTGGTTGGGTGCCGCCGAATACGGATAAGCATGCGTTAATACGGGATATGCGCCGTACGGTTGGCCCTATGCTGCAGAAATCTATCAATGAGATTGATTTTGCTGGGGTGTTGATGCAGATATTGGATATTGCGCGTCGTCATCACATGAGTATCCCGCCGCAGCTGATGTTGTTACTCAAGACCTTAGTCCATGTCGAAGGTTTAGGTCGCGACCTGTATCCTGAGCTTGATATTTGGTCATTAGCCAAGCCGATTTTGAGTGGTTGGATTAAAGAGCAGCTAGATCCTATGCGCAATCTACAACAGCTGCGTAAACAGCTACCGGAGATTTTATTATCTAGTACTGATATTCCCAAGCTACTGGATCAAGGCTTGCAAAGCCTAGCCTCGCAAGGCTCAAGACAAGATAGCCAACTGCGCGAGATGCAACAAATACGTGCTGATATGCTCAATGATCGTCGCCGCGACTGGTTAGCCTTGGCAGGATTCGGCATTAGTATTGCCATTGCCACGCAAGTTATCGGTTGGCTAGCACCGCTATTTTATCTATTAGCGATATTAGCAGTGATTTGGCGTATTTTAGCTTAGGGCGTGTTGAAA
>CBETCF010000152.1:0-5377 GCA_965534785.1 uncultured Psychrobacter sp. | reverse complement strand
TTGATAACAGCACTAGTAACGAATCATAGACGCGCATGGCGCAAAATTCATTTATAGTAACTAGCAGAAAGCCCGTAAATTACAATAATAGGAAGGATTATCTTATGAAAAATTTAGCCATGGCAGTAGCAGCAGGACTTAGTTTGAGCGCTTGCGTGACTATTAATGCACCGATGGACGGAACTGGTAATAATACCGTTACTCAATATCCAGTTGAGACCGCCCTACTCAATATCTACGCTCAAAATCGTACCTCCACCTTGATGACCATGTTGGGTAATCAGCAGGTATCTGCAGACATCAAAGTTACGCCCAAAGGCGCTATGATCTTTGATAATAAGCGCGTGCAAGGTGCTGAGATTAGTACCGTTAGTAAGATTGATGATAAAGTCACCAATCAAACCAGTAGCACTAATTACTACACCCTGAATCCGTTGACCTTCCACGGCTATACGGATCGCTCAGGAGAGTATTCTATCGCTACTCAAACCGCAACGATACCTAAGACGGCGACAGCGGTAGCAAATAAGTCTTATCCGCTACTCACCGAAAACGTCTATAGCGACAGTAGCAAAAGCCAAAAAACGGCTGTGTATCGCCAAAGCTGGTCGCTAACGCCAGATAGCCGTAACAACGCTTGGTTATGTATAGATACCTCTGAGAACTTGCTCTCAGCATCGCCTGAAGGCACTACTGCTGAATGCTATAAAATCAATACTAGAGGCGACATACTGAGCAGTAAAGTCAGTATCAATGTGCCTAATAACAATGCCAATAATAGCGTCCAGACCATAACCTTAGTCAGCCAGTAGCTTCATTTAGCAACATTTAGCTAATTTAAATAGCTAATAATTTGAGCTAAGCGATAAACCCACTTAATAGGTGGGTTTATTACTGATTGCCAACCCTAAAGAGTTACCTTTTATTATGCTCAAACGTTTATTGCCTGTGACAAGATTTCCTATGATACGCATTTTTTTGAGCATTACTGGTGTCATCATCATTATCGATTGCGTAGTGTTAATGATGCTAGGTAAGATTAACTTTGGCTCCGTAGTGCCTTTTATCATTGGCGCTATTTTTGTCGCACACGCCATATACTGGCCACGCATCCGCCGTTTTATCGGGCGTAGCCGGTTATTTAAGCGGCTATGGTATGGCTTATGGAGTTTATTTATATTATGGCTCATAAGCTTTGGTATTTTTATTTACACTTTGCAGCAGCAGATTGAGCTAAGCAAACAGCCAGTAGCGGAGGTTGCCGCTATTATTATATTGGGCTCAGGCACTAAAGATGGCAAACCGTCACCGACACTGGCTAAACGTTTGGATAGAGCGGTGCCTATTATCAACGCACAACCGCAAGCGTTAGTGATAACCACAGGCGGTATTGGCTTCGGACGCGTGCAAAGTGAGGCTGAAATTATGGCTAACTATCTAAACGTGGCGCATGGCATTGGCTTAGATAGAGTTTTACAAGAGAGTAAAAGCACTAGCACTGAAGAGAACTTGATCTATAGTCAACAATTACTAGCGCAGCATAACGTCTCTTTAGCGGCGCCTATCGCCATTGTTACTAGTGACTTTCATACGATACGGGCTAAAGCTATCGCTCGTCATCAAGGCTATCAGCAGCCTATCGCAGTCGCTAGTTCTACTCCGCTATCTATACGCTATAATTCATGGTTTCGCGAATACTTTGCGTTTATCAGCGGTTGGCTATTGGGCGAGTACTAAAGCGTTTTGAATCATTACTAAGGGTAGCAAAATATGGATTGGGCTAGTATTTTTATTCACGATACCACTTGGAATTTTGCTGTTGAAGTTGCTTTGCGCGCGGCGATCATGTTTACCATGATTATCGTCTTTTTGCGCTTCACTGGTAAGCGCGGTGTGCGTCAGCTGTCTATCTTTGAGCTGACCATTATCTTATCGCTCGGCTCTATCGCTGGCGATCCGATGTTTACCGAGGACTTGCCGATTATCCAAGCGGTCATCATTATGAGCGTAGTCATTGGGCTTTACCGCTTATGCACTTGGTTTATGATGAAATATCAGCCTTTTGAATACCTACTGGAAGGCAAGCCGGTGTATATCGTTGAAAATGGGCGCTTGGTATTAGAGAAAATCAAAGAAGGTAAGATGTCGCACGATGAGTTCTTCTCTGAGATGCGTAGGCAAGGCGTTGAGCATTTAGGGCAAGTGCGCGTTGGCTTGCTAGAAGTCGATGGCAATTTCAGTCTCGTGCTCTATCCGCTCGATGATACTCGTTATGGTTTACCTCTTTATCCCAAGCCTTATAAGGCCGTTCAGCAGGTCCAACCAAGCTATCATTACGCTTGTATGTACTGCGGCAATGTCGCTTATCTAACGCAAGCGCATGAGCTCTGCAAACGCTGTAAAAATAAAAGTCGGCGCTGGGCCAAAGCCATTAATAATGAGATTGTGACTTAGTAGGAGGTTTGATAAGGAAAATATTGCATCATTGCCGATGAAAGCTGGGTTGAGAGCGCAGACGAGTTTCAGCTTAAGTATCAAAATATTTGGGGCTAATTACTTTGATTAAGATAACTTTGATTATGATA
Source organism: uncultured Psychrobacter sp. (assembly GCA_965534785.1). Classification (GTDB taxonomy): domain Bacteria; phylum Pseudomonadota; class Gammaproteobacteria; order Pseudomonadales; family Moraxellaceae; genus Psychrobacter. The sequence goes on along the minus strand of CBETCF010000152.1, from coordinate 2,792 downwards.
ACTTTCATTTGGCGAGCGTCATGCTAATCTCCGCCCTACGTATTCTACTGACTATAAGCGGCGTTATCGTCGCCGCTGAGTGCTTATGGTTAATGCGCTCTAACAAAATCAACTTTGGCACGCTGCTGCCGTTTTTGATTGCCATAGTGTTGATAGTTCATGGGCTGTTTTGGCAACCTATCTACGCTTTTATGAGTCAAAGTACAGTGCTGAGCATTATTTGGTACGCACTATGGGCGCTATTTGTACTCTGGCTACTTAGTTTTATAATCTTCGGGTATATCCTCAGCCAAAAAATCCATCAAAGTAAGCAATATAATCCAGATGTGGTGGCGATTATTGTCTTGGGCGCAGGTATTGTTAATGGCAAGCCCACACCCGCTTTGGTTCAGCGCTTAGATACAGCAGCTGAATTAAGCAAAGTACAGCCTAAGGCGCTAATAGTGACTAGTGGCGGTGTTGGCCCTAACCGTGAGCATAGTGAAGCGGAAGTGATGGCAACGTACTTGCAAGAAGCACACGGCATCGCGCCTGAGAAGATAAAGCAAGAAGGTAAATCCACCACTACTGAGGAGAACTTGAAATATACCAAAGTTATTTTGACAGCACAAAATATTTCATTAGCTGCCCCTATTGCCATTGTCACCAATGATTTTCATATCATTCGCGCCGCTGCTATCGCTCGCCGGCAAGGCTATCAGCAGCCAGTTGCGACGCCTAGTCCCACGCCATTATCGATGCGCTATAACGCTTGGTTTCGTGAATACTTTGCCTTTATTAACGGTTGGCTACTACGCGAATACTAGTAACGACTCCAACCGACTGGCGTTGCTCATACACAATATCGTCAAATTACGTTCTGAAATACTTAATAATAAAAAATGCGCTATAGTCTATGCATAATAATGCTCAGACCATACTAAGTTTTATCAGAACTAAGTCCTCTAATAAAAATTTTAAATGATAAGAATAATAATGGACGCCCTTTATGTTTCTAGATATCGTATTGACCATCCACTTTATACTGCTGCTAGCTATCTCCATAAGAGTGCTCGCCCGTCACGACTTAACCGCTCCAGCACGACTGGCTTGGATAGTGGTGCTATTTATTTTGCCTTATATCGGCGTGGTAGTTTATTGGCTATTCGGTGAGATACATTTAGGCCGTGAGTTTATCGATAAGCATAAGCAAAACATGGATAGATTGCATAGCACCAATCCTGAAGTGCTAGGTGATGACTCAGCTTTGCTAAAAGCCGTTGACCCTCACTATCAGATGGCTTTCACCTATTCAGCAGCGGCGACAGGCTTTCATACCACGGTGGGTAATAGTGCTGAGCTGATGGCAGATGCGGCGGAGACGCAGGCGCGAATGCTTGCTGACTTTGATGCCGCTACTGACCACATCCATGTGCTCTATTATATTTGGCTCATCGACGGCATGGGCATAGATACTGCGCAAGCGCTAATACGGGCGGCAAAACGCGGGGTGACCTGCCGAGCGATGGTCGATGGTATGGGCTCACGCAAGATGGTGAACTCCAAGATATGGCGCGAGATGAAAGAGGCTGGCGTGCAAGTGAGCGTGGCGCTACCGATTAGTAATATTCTCAAAGTGCTACTCTTTAGCCGTATTGACTTGCGCAATCACCGCAAAATTACCGTAATCGATGGCAAGATCGGCTATAACGGTAGTCGTAATTGCGCCGATCCTGAATTTCGGGTCAAGCCAAAGTTTGCCCCTTGGGTCGATATTATGTTGCGCTTTGAAGGACCTATAGTCGCCCAAAACCAAATGTTGTTCGCTAGCGACTGGCTAATGAAAAACCCTGAAACCCCTCTCGATAGCTTTCCTTATTGCACTGAATTAAAAAACGATCCGCAAAGCAAAGTTCAAGATAAATCCGAAAATAGTCAGGAGTCACATGGCATAGCGGCACAAGTATTCGCCGATGGGCCGACTCAGCGCCGCGGCACCACGCCGCAGTTTTTGACCACTTTAATTGGGCAAACCAAGCACAGTTTAACTATTTCTACCCCTTACTTTGTCCCTGATTATTCCTTAGTCAGTGCTCTGTGCGCGGCATCTTATCGTGGCGTAGCTGTCACTATGATCTTTCCTAAGCACAATGACTCTCTAATCGTAGGAGCAACTTCTCGCAGCTATTATTGGGAATTGTTAGAAGCTGGGATAAAAATTTATGAATATAAGCCCGGTCTGCTACATGCGAAGACTTTGACTATTGATGGTGAGATAGGCTTAATTGGCTCGACCAATTTAGACTTACGTAGCTTCGATCTAAACTATGAAAACAACGTGATCTTTAGCGACAAAAAATTAACCGCTGATATCATTGAACGTCAACAGCAGTATATAAACGATTCAGACGAAGTAAGCCGTCAACAGGTAAAAGAGTGGCCGTTACATTACAGAATTTGGAATAATATTGTCGCAACCATGGGGCCAGTTTTATAATTCTCTTTTTTGTAAAACATAAACTATAAATTTTGCCTCAGTATCAAAAGGTTTACTCTCGGCCATTGCTAATAGCGCTTGTCGCTTCTCTGGCTGAGCACGATAGGCATAAGGGGTCATAGTCAATAAATCAGCCAATGCTGGCGCTGGTAAACTGAGCTCGGTACTAACATTCTGCGTCTCTAATAGCTCAAACAAAGGCGCTAACTCTTTCAAAAACTTATCCGAATTATGCTCCCTTACTTCATCAAATAGCGCCTCGCGCACACTAGCTAAATGGCCAGCATCTGGCTTAGCAATGATTAAATAACCATTA
>CBETCF010000151.1:0-5462 GCA_965534785.1 uncultured Psychrobacter sp. | reverse complement strand
ATTCTGAAGCATTAGTGTCTAACGAAGAAATGCCTGTAGCTGAAGTACAGACTAGTAGCGATGATAATTAAGTAAGATTTCCATTTGTATTATTAAAATTACACTCCAATAACTTACATTTATTAACCGATTGTTGCGCTTTTGCCCAATAGTTGTGGTAACTCTCTCGCTATACTGTTTTTGACATCAACGAATGTTGTAAGAAATTCAAAATTATAATAGTTATCATTGGAGAGAAAAATGAATAAGTTAATGCTTGGTAGTGCTTTATTATGTGGTTCAGCTTTGGCAATGACCGGTTGCCAAACGGTTGAAGGTCAATTACAAACGGGTAACCCATTAGCGCAGCCTACTCTACAGTCAGTTATTAAGACTACTGATACTAGTAATCGCGAGATAGGACAAATCTATCTGCGTCCAGTAGATAGCGGTGTACAAGTCTATGGTAAGCTCACGGGTCTAGCGCCAGGCAAAACCGTGTCGCTACATATCCATGAGACCGGTAGTTGTGCCAATATGGGTAAAGCAGCAGGTGGACATTTTAATCCTGACGATAAGCCACACTCAAACCCAGATGATATGAATGGTCATGCTGGTGATTTACCAAATCTAACAGCTAATGAAGATGGTGTCGCTACTATCAACTATGTTAGTAAAAAAATAGCAGCAACCCCAACTGGTAAATATAGCGTCAATCGCTTAGCCTTTATCGTTCATAGCGGTGTTGACGATTATGTCAGCCAGCCAGCGGGTAATGCTGGTGATCGCGTAGCTTGTGGTATTATCGAAGCTAGCTAATATCGTTTATTGTTTTACAACCTTATATAAGAAAGCCCTCTTAGTTAACTAAGAGGGCTTTCTTTATGCTGATTAAAATACTACCTAATGAATACTAATAACAAATCTTCATTAGCATTCATTATTGGTCGACTACTCCTCAACCCACTCGCCATTACGCCAATAGACGCCCCAGCGGGTAGCTTTACCGTTCTTCTCAGAACCTATGTACTGCTCTTTTTTCTTACGTGACCAACGTAAAATAGTTGCATTGCCGTCTGGATCTTCATCTGGACCCTCAAACAGATACTGGAACTTGTCTTCCATTTTATCTTTGATCTCTCGCAGCTCAGCTAATTTGGGTGGACGGGTCTCGCGCACTTTAGGGAATTTAGAGGCCGCTAAGAACATCCCTGCCGCGCCTTCACGCAAGATGAAATAATCGTCATGCTTGAGTGATTTCAGCTCTGGTAAATGGATAGGATCCATACGCGGCGGTGCCGGTTCGCCAGTCTTAAGCACTTTACGAGTGTTATCGCAGTTCTGACAGGCGAAATAAGGGCCAAAGCGTCCTGTTTTAAGCTCCATCTGTCCATCACACTTATTACAGTCGATAGTAGGAGCATCAGAACCTGGGACTTCAAACTTACCTTCTTCTAAGATATAACCGTCGCAGTCTGGATTATTACCGCAGATATGCAGCTTTAGACCGCCATCAACGATATAACCATTCATTGCCGTAGCGCATTTCGGGCAGCGCTTTTTCTCCATTAAATCTCTGACTTCTGCCGCTTCGTCATCGGTTTCGCTATCATCAAGATTGGCAAAAGCCTCAACCGGCATTAAGTTCTTAGTACCTTTGCAGCGCTCTTTTGGCGGCAAGTTATAGCCCGTACAACCTAAGAACACTCCGGTTGATCCGGTACGTAGCTGCATCGGGCGATCACACAAGTCGCAATGAACGTCGGGGACGTCAGTAGGATCATTAGGACGCATGCCATCTTTATCTTTGGCATGCTCGACTTTTTTCTTAAAGTCGCCATAGAAATTATCTAATACATCTTTCCAGTCGCTATCGCCTTCAGCCACATGATCGAGCTTATCCTCAAGCGCGGCGGTAAAGGTATAATCCATCAAATCCGGGAAACTAGCAGTCAATCTATCAGTAACGATATCGCCCATTTTTTCGGCAAACAGACGCTTATTCTCAAGCTTCACATAACCGCGATCTTGAATGGTGGAGATGATAGAAGCATAAGTCGAGGGACGACCGATACCTTTTTTCTCAAGCTCTTTCACCAAACTTGCTTCAGTAAAGCGCGCTGGCGGTTTAGTAAAGTGCTGACTTGGATCCAACTTATCTAGCGTTAATTGATCGCCCTTTTTGACATCCGGTAACAAGGTGTCGTCAGTTTTCGCTGGTGATAATACGCGTGTATAGCCATCAAACACCATAGTACGACCGCGAGCTTTTAGCTCGACATTGCCAGCACTGACGAATAAATTCACCGACAGATACTTAGCAGGGGTCATCTGACAGGCGACAAACTGACGCCAAATCAGCTCATAAAGACGAATAGCATCGCGCTCAACGCCTTTGAGCTGCGTCGATTTCATATTGACATTGGAAGGACGAATCGCTTCATGCGCCTCTTGCGCGTTTTGCTTATTACCATAGAAGTTTGGCTTCTCTGGCACATATTTCGAGCCATAACTGTCTTCAATAAAGCCACGAGCTGTCGCTAGCGCATCCCCTGATAAAAAGGTCGAGTCGGTACGCATATAAGTAATATGACCGGCTTCATAGAGACGCTGCGCTAAGATCATGGTCTTTTTGACTGAAAATCCTAAGCGCGTACTAGCCGCTTGCTGCAACGTTGAGGTAATAAAAGGCGCACTCGGACGCGACTGCGTTGGCTTCTCTTCGCGTTCTTTAACGATAAAATCATTGGCTTTCAGAACTTCTAAAATTTTATCGGTCTGTTCTTTATTACTAAGCTTTAAAGTTTTGTCATTTTGCTTAGTCGCTTCTAAGCGGATGTTATTTACATTGTTTTCGGCATCATCATCAGCATCAGCGTTTTTAGCGACTGTTTTACCATCAGCGATATGGGTATCGGCATGAATCTGCCAATATTCTTCAGGGATAAAAGCACGAATCTCATGCTCACGCTCAACGACTAAACGCATAGCAACTGACTGTACTCGACCTGCTGACAGACCACGAGCCACTTTCTGCCAAAGTATCGGCGAGACCATAAAGCCAACGACCCGATCTAAAAAGCGACGCGCTTGTTGCGCATTGACGCGATCGATATCAAGTTTGGAGGGTTGCTTAAAAGCGTTTTGAATGGCGTTCTTGGTAATCTCATTAAACACCACACGCTCATATTTACTATCCGCGCCACCAATGACTTCTTTAAGGTGCCAAGCGATAGCTTCCCCTTCTCTATCCATATCCGTCGCTAGATAGATTTTGTCAGCGTCTTTAGCTAAGGCTTTCAGCTCTTTAATAACCTTGGTCTTATTAGGCAACACTTCATAGACAGCAGCCCAATCGTGTTCAGGATCGACACCCATGCGTCTGACTAGTGCTTGCTGAGCTTTTTCTTCTTTAGATAAACTGTCATCTTTATTAGCCGCAGCTTTTTTGGCGCCTTTGCTCGCGCCTACGGGTAGATCACGAATATGGCCAATACTTGAACGGACAATAAAGTCATTGCCTAGATATTTATTGATAGTTTTGGCTTTGGCTGGTGATTCTACAATGACTAAGGATTTACCTTTCGAACCAGCATCGCTGCTAGTTTTCTTAGGGCTAGCCGCTTTTTTGGTCACAGCCTTGCTCTTAGTCGCAGGTTTAGCCACTGCTTTTTTAGTAGCGGTTTTGCTGACCTTTTTAGCGACTGGTTTGGTTGCCACTTTAGTATCTGCCACTTTTTCGCTAGTTTCTGTTTTGCTAGCTGCAGACTTAGTGGGGGTTTTAGTTGTGGTTTTTGCCATATTTGACGACACCATAATAAATAGATAAGAATTAAATAAAAATTGGCAGCTAAGCTTATTATTAGCGCTAATTGGCTTGTTATAACTACTGTCAATAAAAGAGGTATAAAATGTAAAATAACTGGCAAATATCGATTAAATGTCTTGGCCTATAAACTTGGGGTTATAAAGAAGTTACACTGCTAAGCGTCAAAATGTCAACTTTTAAAATAAAGGCCTAATCAAACTTGCTGTTAATAATGCTATCAAAAGGATTATGCGCACTATCAGCGCTAGCAGTCATAGTATTGAGGCTATGGTCAGTATAAACAGGACTATTAGAGCCTTTTTTCATTTGCTCAGCCCACTGCTCAAGCTTCACTTTTAATGCCAATAAATCCTCTTCTATCATTTTAGCCCGATAGCTAGGATTAGTAATAGGTCGAACATAAGCAATATCATCCCAATATATGACAATACTATTCGCTTTAGTCCATAAGCCTTTTACAAAGGGCTCAATACTCACCGGTAAATCTAATGGCGTTTTATCTAAGCTAAAGTCGGTCTTTTTTATGGCTTTACTATTATTAGACTGGCCATTACGAATAGCACTTGGAATATTGAGCTTAATAGTCTCATCATCGTTATTCACAAAATTACTATCGGGTCGCCACTGGCCATCAACGACTCGATAACGGGTATAAGGCAGCTGTATTCCTTCTAATACCAAGCAGTACTGTGCCATCATGCCGCGGCCTTGCTCGTTATCGCGACCCGGTAGCCAGTCCGGACAAGCGACTAGTTTTGGATTGAGCTGCAAACGCCGCGCGGTCATACGTAATTTATCCAAACGCTGATCGATACCGTTAGGCTTGAGCGCCATCATACTCCCTAATACAAAAAGTACAATAAGGATAGCAATCCAAATTCCCATAACCACCTAACCTTTTTGCTAGTTCAAACGTTATCAAATACCGCTGCGGCTGCAACTTAGCTATTCATAATGAGTATAAAAGATAATAAATCAAGCTTAACGACTTAATTATTAGCATTGTAGTCTGTTTGGTGAGTAATAATAAAACTCATATTATACTTTTTATATCAAAAGCTTAGCTGCCCAAAAATACATTATCGATAACACAATACAAAAAGTCACCAACTCAAAAAATGCTATGATAAACCATCATTTAACTATTTTGAGTAAGCAGGTGCGATATGAGTTCTTTTTTTAACATTGCCTCTCTGTCAGTGATGCCTCAGTTTTTGACCAATAAAACCCACCGCAAAGCCTCTATTAGCTTATCGGTTATCGGTGCGGCAGCCTTACTATTATCAGGTTGTGCGACAACTCAAGGTATCACTCCTGAACAATGTCAAAGCAGTAATTGGCAAGATGTTGGCTATGCTGATGGCTTGCAGGGGCGCTCTGGTGCTTACTTTGGTCAATACGCTAATCAATGTGCTAGTGTCGTTGGTGCGACTCCTAATCGAGTATTGTGGGAGCAAGGTCGCCAGCAAGGCCTAAAAAACTACTGTACCGAGCTCAATGCTTATAAGCTTGGACGCGAAGGCTATAGTTGGCAGCCGGTTTGTCCTCTTGAAGGTATTGAGAAGTTAGAAGAAGCCTACTCGCAAGGACGCTACTATTATATTCGTCAGCGTGATCTTGACTCTCTACGCTCGCCCTATCCGTTTGGCTATGG
>CBETCF010000150.1:0-5487 GCA_965534785.1 uncultured Psychrobacter sp. | reverse complement strand
TGCCAATAAGCCGCTAGGTCAACAACCAAAAGCTATTATTGATAATGTTACCGCTGATATCGAGCAAGCGCAGCAAATGGACAAAGATCGTCTGGAGACAAGCTTAAACAGTGCAGAGTAATAGAGTAAATCCTCTATAAATTAATGGCATAAAAAAAGGCTAACCTTGCGTTAGCCTTTTTTTATTTAGAGTCAGCGATAGCCATTATCTAAGCAAACTAGCTTTTCTTATTGCTACTCTTGCTATTGCCGCGGCTACCGTTTTTCTTAGCAGGAGCTTTTTTCGACTGCTCTTTTTGAGATTGGTCATTATGCGATTGATCTTTTTTGCTTTGGTTCATTTGGCTAGATTTTAGCTTAGCTTTTAGATTAAAATCAATCTGCAGCAGATCCATGTTGACTCCAGCTACATTGACTCTTACTGAGTCACCAAGGCCGAATAACGTGCCTTTGTCTTTACCAATTAGCTGCTGTTGCTTCTCGTCATAGACAAAGTAATCATCGCCAACGTTTGAGATATGCACTAGACCATCAATATAAAGGTCAGTTAAAGTCACAAAGAGACCGAAGTTAGTAACACTAGTCACTACGCCATCGAAATCTTCACCAACGTGATCTTTCATATAATGACATTTGAGCCATGACTCTACATAACGAGAGGCTTTTTCAGCACGGCGTTCCGTATCTGAGGTTTGCGTGCCAGCACCGTCAAGTGAGAAGTCCATTACTGGCTGCTGAGATTTTGTCACTTTAGCCTTAATCGCCCGATGCAACATTAGATCTGGGTAGCGGCGAATAGGGGAGGTAAAGTGGCTGTATTCATCATAAGCCAAACCAAAGTGACCAATATTATCAGGCGCATAGTTCGCCTGCATCATCGAGCGCAAAAGCATGCTGTGAATGCTAATGGCATCAGGACGATCTTTGGTCGCTTCGATAATCCGCTGATAATCTGCTTGGGTTGGGTTCTCTTCTGGGAAAGGCAGACCGAAGTTTTTGGCATACTCATGGATGCGCATTGACTTCTCACCATCCGGCTTATCGTGATTACGATATAACACTGGTAGCTCATTCTGTAGCGCGAAGTTGGCGGCACAAGTATTGGCCAGTAACATACACTCTTCGATCAGCTTGTGAGCGTCGCCACGAGTCCGCGGTAAGATAGCTGCGATACCGCCTTGTTCATTGAACTTGATATAAGTTTCAACGGTTTCAAACTCCATTGCATGACGCTCTTCGCGCTTTTTCAGCAATAAGTCATAGAGCTGATGCAAAGTATCGACCGATTTTTTCACCGCTTTATTATCGGTTAATGACTTAGGAATGCTGTCATCTTTTGGATTAGCAAAGTAGTCATTGACTTGGTTATAAGTCAAACGCGCCTGCGAGTTCATTACCGCCGGATAAAAATCATAACCGGTGACTTTACCCGCACGCGATACCTTAATATCAGCAACCATACACAAACGATCAACATCGGGGTTCAATGAACACAGACCATTCGACAGTACTTCAGGCAACATAGGAATAACCCGATGCGGGAAGTAAACTGAAGTGCCGCGCTCATAAGCCTCAACATCTAGCGGCGAGTTAGGCGTCACATAATGACTAACATCAGCGATAGCCACTAATACCCGATAGTTACCACCAGGGCGTTTTTCAGCAAACACCGCATCATCAAAGTCGCGAGCATCTTCACCATCGATAGTAATTAGAGCTATATCACGTAAATCAGTGCGACCCTTGGTGTCTTTATCAGTAGGCTCTTTATAATCATTCGCCTGCTTAAGAGTAGCTTCGCTAAACTCATAAGGAATATCATAATTGAGTAAAGTAGTCTCAATAATCAACTCGCGATCATTATCATCACTAAGCACTTCGGTGATTTTGCCAGTAGCAAATTCATGCTGGTTTGGCCAATCGATGATATCGACTTTGACTGGAGCGCCTTGTTTAGCTGCCAATGCTTGCACGTTATCATCGGTGACAGTAATCGGTTGATGATTATTCGGGCTACCCAACTCAACACAATAACCGTCTTCATCTTTGGCTAAGGTGCCGATGAATTGATTTTGTTGACGCTCAATGACATCAACGATGCGTCCTTCGGTACGGCCACGATTGTCTATCGAAGTACCGACCGCTTCAACAGTATCACCGTTAAACACCCAGCGCATTTGCTTTTCATGCAAAAATAAATCTGGCATATCAGACAGTACTACAAAGCCAAAGCCTTTTGCATGTGCCGCGACGATACCGCTAACGATATCTTGTTTGGTTACCGTACGAAAGCGCGAAGGGCGCCCTTCACGGGTAATCTGTCCATCGCGCACCATAGCTTTTAGACGATTAGCTAGAGCTTCAACTTGATCGTCATCATCAATGTTAAAGGCATTTGCTAATTTTTGGTGTGTGGTTTCACCCAGCTCATTAATCGTGCTAATGATTAGCTCGCGACTAGGGATAGGATTCACATATCTTTGTGCCTCACTTGAGGCGTTTGGATCATTCCAACTCATAAATTACCGTATCTGTTTTTAAAATTATTAATAGGAGCTATCTTAACACGAACCACCGCGCAATATCTTGCGTCAATTGTTGGTTATAGGTTTGATAGCAAATGAGAGCGACGTTCAATAAGTGAACGTCCTCAATTTATTTTGGTAGCTTAGATAGCGATTGGGTTGAGCAAGCTTAAATATCGATACCTGTTTTGTCCGCTATCGTTTTACTATCCAACTCTTTTGACACTTCTAACACTGTCGTCTGGTTGGACTTATCTAGATATTTCTGCGCTTTATCAACTTCACTAGTCAAAGTATTGACCGTTTGCTTCATATTCTCTAGCGCTTCAATTTTATAGTTACTGATCATATCCATCGTATCATAGACATTATTGAAGGCATTCTGTAATTTATCAAGCTCGATAGTGCTACTAGTGGCTTGCTCATGAATTTCACCGGACTGACGTTTGAGCATCTCTGAGGTCGATTCGATTAAGCTACTAGTGGTTTTATTCAGCGCCGTAATTTGATCTAGCACTAGCTTTTGATTGGTCATCGCTTGCGCGACAATAACTGCGGTACGTAGTGCTGAAACGGTAGTAGTAGTAGCACGATCAACGCCCTTAATCAGCTCTAGATTATTGCGACGAATGGTGTCGAGCGCTAGATAACCTTGCACGTTTACTGCCAGTTGGGTCAAGAAATCGGTATTCTTTTGGCGCACGTAAAACAGCATTTCCTCTTTGATGATACGAGCTTTTTCAGGATCAGTAGCTTCAATGGCATAAACCTTTTGTTCAAGCTGCTCATCGATTTTTTTGCCGACATAGACATACTGACGTAGCGATTGCATCAGCTCCCACATATTGACCTTTTCTTGCTCAATCATGGCATTGTCTTTGAGCAGCTCATCTTTACCATTATAGAGACTAGTCACCACCGCGTTAATATGCGACTGCGCTGACTCATACTGGCGAAAATAATCCTGCACTTTATTACCAAAGGGAATCAAGCCAAATAGTTTACGCGAACTGGTCAATTGTTTTTTGCTTGGATCCAAATCTTCGACGATACCGCGTAGCTCAGTCAGGGACTTGGCAATAGGGGAGTTGTCGAACAAGCTATCGTTTAAGCTTTTGGCGGGTAAATCTAGCATCCGATTAGATACTTGTGAAGATTCACGGATTTCTTTAGTACCTAAATTATGGATAGATTGTACGTTTTGCTGAAACTCTGGGCTATGTACGGAGTTAGTAAGCACATGATCGACAAAAGCGTCAACTTTGGCATCAAGTTCAGGAATCTGACTTTCATCCAACTTGACCATTTGATCGGCTTCGCTTTTTTGAACTTCTCTTACAGGTTCAGGAGCAGTCAAGGAGATACTTGGGGTAGTGGCGTTCTCAGGTGGCGTTAGTTCTTGCATAAAAACTCCTATAATGTCTAAAACGAATATTATTTTTTGGCTATTTGCGACTATGAGTTATTTTGTCTATGAATTATCTTACACTTAGCTTTTATTATTTGCTTATCATTTAGGTTGTTAATTTATAAAGGTATAAACGCATGAAAGTATAAAACTAAAAAACCACCAATACACGTCCGTATATTGATGGCCAGAAATACAAAAACGCTATTCAAGGAATTGAATACAAGTTACTGACTCTAAATAACTGAACTCTAAATCACTGAAGATAAGCTATGGGCTTATTTTTTTCTAGTAGGGCCTAGTAGCATACCCATTTGACGACCTTCCATCTTTGGATATTGCTCAACGTTAGCAATCTCGGCCGTATCTTCAATGATACGATCTAGCTGTTTACGACCGATCTCTTGGTGCGCCATTTCACGACCACGGAAGCGAATACTGATTTTGACCTTATCTTGGTCTTCTAAGAAGCTGACGATTTTTTTCAGTTTGACCTGATAATCGGCTTCTTCAGTACTAGGACGCAGCTTCATCTCTTTCAGCTGAGTCTGCTTTTGGTTCTTCTTAGCTTCTTTCGCCTTCTGCTTTTGATCGTAGAGATAGTGCTTATAATCCATGATCTTACAGACTGGCGGCTTGGCATCGGGCACCAATTCGACCAAATCTAAATTATCTTCACGTGCCGCTTTCATGGCAGTTTCGATATCAACCACACCCATCTGCTCGCCATCTTCTTTTACTAGACGGACTTCTTTGACGTTAATATCTTCATTAATATTTAAACGGTTGGACTGTTTAATAGGTATTACTCCTCATCTGTTTTTTGGGTCTGTCGGCCTTTTTTGCTAACAGCTGTCTGTACTAAAGCTATAAATTCAGAAACACTCATTACGCCAAGATTTTCACCTTCACGAGTTCGGACGTTGACGCTGCCCGATTCAACTTCTTTATCCCCTAATACTAGCATATAGGGAATGCGTTCTAATGTTTTCTCTCGTATCTTAAAACCAATCTTTTCGTTACGCAAGTCACTAATGGCTCGCAAACCTACATTTTTTAGCTCTTTTACCACATTTTCGCAAGCGTCTGCTTGTTTATCGGTAATATTCATCACCACCACTTGTTGCGGCGCTAGCCAAACAGGCATCCATCCAGCATAGTTTTCAATCAAAATACCGATGAAGCGTTCAAACGAGCCAAGGATAGCACGGTGCAACATTATTGGCACTTCGCGCTCATTTTGCTCATTGACGAATTCAGCATCCAAGCGTTCAGGCATGTTTGGATCCACTTGAATAGTCCCGCACTGCCAAACACGGCCCAAACTATCTTTCAAGCTAAATTCAATCTTCGGACCATAAAAAGCGCCTTCGCCGGGCAGATATTCCCAATCCAGACCTGAGCTATCTAACGCATCAGAAAGAGCTTTTTCGGCAAAGTCCCAAGACTCATCACTACCGACACGCTTCTCTGGACGAGTAGAAAGCTTCATAATGATATTATCAAAACCAAAGTCTTCATAAACGGCCAGGGTTAGCTTAATAAAATCTGCTA
>CBETCF010000149.1:0-5656 GCA_965534785.1 uncultured Psychrobacter sp. | reverse complement strand
GAATGGTATCTTCATACTCAAAACGATAATCACGGAACGGCAAGTTGGCACGCCAACGCTTCGGCTGCATAATTTGTAGTTCATGCTTAAGATAAGCGTTACGACTCTTGAAGCTAGAGTAAGGTTTGTGCAACTCACTATAACTGCCATTGAGCTCACTATCGTTAAGCGAAGGATCGGGATTTTCTGCTGCAGTTGTCGATGCGGGGATTTGAGAATTACTCATCACATCTCCTTATGTTGACTGAGATTTGATCCATTAATAAGTTAAGGGCTAACTAAGGGATTGTGTCCTTTAACTCATTAATGGATAGCTAAATTTGAATGACTTCACACAAATTGGTCGTTATTGTAGGGCATCAAAATTTAGAATGCGAGTGTTGTCGAGCAATTAGTCAACTTTTCTTAATACTTAGGGTGTGTTATAAAATACAAAAAAACCTATTCTAGGTGTACACTTGTACCTTAGTTACGCTTTTTAGCTAGCGATAGGGATCATTTTTGTCTATGCTAATCTGTTTCCACGCAGACGATAACTGACCTACAGATAACTGATATTATTATAAAAACTAGGGATTGAAGGATAACAAATGAGTCTATTTCCAAAAAATTTAGAGATACTAAATCGTAAAGCCCAACAATACTTGATGCCGATACTGACGCCGCATTTACTAAAACTACGCATCAATACTTATGCCCCTTATATTGGCGCTGGTATCAAGCTTGAACACTTAGATACTGATCAAGGACTATGCGTAGTAAGCATGGGACTCACCCCTTTTAATAAGAATATTGTTGGCACCCAGTTTGGTGGTAGTTTGTACTCCATGATTGATCCGTTCTATATGATGTTATTGATGCAGCAGCTAGGCAGCAATTATGTGGTATGGGACAAAAGCTCGCATATCGAATTTTTGGCTCCTGGCACTAGCGAAGTTACTGCTCGTATCAAAGTCTCTAGTACTGAAGCCACGACGATTCGTAAACTAGCGGAGAGCGGTGAACCAGTATTCCGAGAATATCGCACTGAAATCGTTGATAAAGATAATAAAGTCATTGCTGTGGTAACCAAGACGGTCTATATCCGATTACGCAAACACAGTAAATCGAAGAATCAAGCCAGTCGTTTAGATTTACCTGAAAAACCTAACGTTGAGGTAAATAGTACTGAGATAAATAGCTCTGAGGCAAACAGCTAGATTCTTAAGCCAAAGCCGCTGAACTTATTTGTCTATGCACACTATGCACAAACAAAAACCCCAATCTAGCTTGCGCATAGATTGGGGTTTTGTCTTTTTTGGTACGCCTACTTATTTATATAATAAACCTATGAATAAGGGCTCGTAACTTGTCTCAAAACTGAGCACTAATATTGGTATTTAATTTAAATACCAGGTGCTGTATCAACAGCATCAGGAACATTAGCACTAGTTTTCTTTTGAGCAACTGGACGTGCGCCAAGCTTCTCGCGGATACGTGCTGATTTACCAGAACGCTCACGTAAGTAGTATAGTTTCGCACGACGAACTGCACCACGGCGCTTGACTTCAATGCTGTCAATGATAGGAGAATGCAATTGGAATGCACGCTCAACACCAACACCGCTTGAAATCTTACGAACGGTAAATGCAGAGTTCAGACCACGGTTACGCTTAGCGATGACTACGCCTTCAAAGGCCTGTAAACGCTCACGCTCGCCTTCACGAACTTTGACTTGTACGACAACAGTATCGCCAGGGCTGAAGCTAGGGCGTTCTATTAGTTGAGAATTTTCAACGCTTTGAACTAATGGATGTTTGTTGCTCATGAGAGTTATCTCCTCACATTAGATAATAGAGGCTATGCGCATATCACCTGTTTGTAATAATTAATTGTATCTAAGCTATTCTCTAATTGGATAATAGACAGATACAAGGTAAAGGGGTTTTGATAAAAGGCCATTAAGCTATAGCCAATTTATTATTGCTCAAAATTCTATTATTAACGATTTAGCTATACTAGTTAGCTCATTACTGCTTTGCCATCTTACTCAACCTTGCTTTGACAATTCCTTTAGCCATCTCGCTTGCTCAGCGTTCGGGGTAAAAGCTTGCCATAAGTCAGGACGTCTGGCCTTAGTGCGAAGCACTTGCTGATTAAAACGCCATTTAGCTATGTTGGCGTGATGACCTGAAAGTAACACTTCAGGGACGCTCATACCGGCAAAGTCATGCGGCTTAGTATAATGCGGACAATCAAGCAAGCCATCGACGAACGAGTCTTGCTCAGCTGACTTATCATCACCCATGATATCAGGCAAACGACGTATCACACTATCCATCAGCACCATCGCTGGTAGCTCACCGCCCGTTAACACGTAGTCACCAAGCGACACTTCCCTATCGACATACTGTGCTAACAGGCGCTCATCAATGCCTTCATAACGACCACATAATATAATCATGCCATCGTAATCAGTCATCTCAAGCACGCTATTTTCACTAAGCGTCTGTCCTTGTGGTGACATATAAATCACCGGACAATGCTCTTTATCGATACGGCAACCTTGCTGACTAGCTCTTAGGCGAGCATCCTCAATGGCTTGTGATAACGGCTCAGCCATCATCACCATGCCAGGACCACCCCCATAAGGGCGTTCATCAATACGGCGATAATTGTCAGTGGTATAATCGCGAGGATTGATACATTCAATCGTAACTTGCTGCTGAGTGATAGCTCGTGCCGTAATACCAAAATCACGAATCGAGGTAAACATCTCAGGAAAAATACTAATTACGGCAAAATACATCAAAGTTCCATCTTAATGCGTATTAATAGTCACTTTTTAATAATCGCTAGGCCAAGCAGCTATAACGGTTTTGGCCGCCATATCTACTGTAATTACCGTTTGCTTATGCCAAGGTATTAGACGTTCCTCACTATCTAAGCTGTCCGAGGTAGCCGCTACCCGCATGATGTCATGGGCACCAGTTTCGAACATCTCAGCGATGTCGCCTAAATACTCGTCTTGCTCATTGAAAACTCGTACCCCGATCAGATCTGACCAATAGTACTCGTCTCCACTAGTTGCTGGCAAAACGTCTTGTTCCACCCAAAGGGTTACCCCATTCATGGTTTCAGCGACATTGCGGTCAGGAACTTGCTCAAACTGAGCAACGATTCCTGTGCCTTGCTCTCGCCAAGCTTTGACAGTCAAAGGTTTCATACCGGTAGCCGTCTTCATATACCATGGCTGCATAGCAAATATAGCCGTTCGGTCATCGGTATCGCTAAAGACCCAAAGCCAACCTTTAATGCCGTAAGGCTTTTTGAGCTGACCTATTTTCATAAGGTTATTAGCAGATGTTGATGACATAACGAACCTAAATTTGGTTGATGCAGTACATAATAATACGTACTAAGGTAATGGTATGAGTATGACTAGCAATAAATTCAGACTGTTAACTGAGTAACAATCCTCTAGTATAGTAAGCCGTTAATGGCGCACACTGGTAATACCAGCTACGCTATTTATCTTCTTAATCTTGCTAAAGTCAAAAACTTAAGCAGTCGCTTCAGTGCTGGCGTTAGACTTGTTATAAGTCTTAACCAATGAAGCTACGCGATCTGAAGGTTGTGCACCTTTTTCGATCCACGCTTGATACGCTTCCATGTTTAAGCGAACTGCTTCTTCTGAGTCTTTAGCTAGCGGATTAAAAAAGCCAATATTTTCAATGTAACGGCCATCACGCGCGCGGCGTTGATCAGCAACTACTACTTGATAAAATGGGCGTTTTTTGGCACCGCCCCGTGCTAAACGAATAACAACCATCTGATTTCTCTCTTCGCAGGTATACCAAAAAGGGCACAATTATATCATAGACTCTATTCTTTTAAAACATAAACTGTGTTTATTTACTCGTGTTATAACAATGACTTAAATGTCATTATTTTAGATATTAGCAGCCCAGTATTTTCCTGATTCCATAGCGCATTTTTTGCTATTGCACTATACTCATGCTATACCTGCATTAGTGTTGTCTACTCTTTGTAGCGCTGCTATTACCCCTTTATCGCAAAACGTCTTTAGGAATAACCTCTGCTTATGAGCACTCCGAATACTATAATACGTCGCTCTAGTAGCTGGTCTAATAGCTGGCTAACCACTTTTATGGTCACCTTTATTGTGATTATCAGTGTGGGTCTGTCTATTTTATTTTTTTGGCGCAGTCTTTATTTGCCAGAGTTAAAAACTCATGCGCGTTATTTGACCACTGAGCTACAACTGATAAGCAGTGTCAAAAAAGACTGGCAAAATAGTCCGGAAATTCGTAGTTGGATTTATGAGCACTCGCACGTAGCGGTAATAGAAAACCCAAGCGACTTTCCAATAGTTGAAGACAAAGCGTTTGTGGGTCTGTTTACTAGCGTCTTACAAAGCGAGATTGGAGCGCAGTTAGGCCGTCCTGTTGAGGTCTACTTCAAGTTTAAGCCTACTCCGCAGTTATGGGTACAAGACAGCCGTGATACTAGCTTTTGGATACGAGAGTCGGTGGTTTATTACTCAGAATATAGCCCGACGTTATTGCTGTTCTTTTTGCTAGGGCTTCCTATTTTGACGCTGCTAACTATTATCTTACTAGCGCGGCAATTGAATCGCCCGCTACGTCATCTGCAGCGGGCGGCCACTAATTACATTCGTCTAGGTCATGCCACTACTCTACCTACTCAAGTCGGACCTACTGAGATTCGACAAGCTAATCTAGCTTTTAATCGGCTATTTACTACCCTTAATCAAGCGCAAAAAGAGCGGACTATTATGTTGGCTGGTATTTCTCATGATCTACGGACACCGTTGACGCGCATGCGCTTGACCGCTGAGATGCTACCGGATGATTTTTTTCGGGAAGGGCTAATCTATGATGTAGAAGATATGGATGCTATTTTGGAGCAGTTTATCTCTTTTATGAAAGATGGCTCTGATGAACCGGTACGCTTAACCCATTTAGATACTATCTTTAATGAAATTATGGTGCAATTCGCGCCGATGAAGATTATTTACGAGTCGCAGTTAGATAAATCGGTACCCGTAAGACCGCTATCCATTAAGCGGATGATTATTAACTTGATTAACAATGCCAATCGCTATGGCAAAACCCCTATCTATCTATCAGCGACAGTGTTACCAACTTTTCAACAGATGGCAACGATAGATGAAAATGATGTGATAAGTGAAAACAGCATCACTGAGGAGGCCCAAGAGCAGTTAATCATTTGCGTACGTGATTGCGGTGATGGCGTAGCTGAGGATCAGCTAGAGCGTATTATGCAGCCCTTTGAGCGTGGTGAAACGGCGCGTACTACTCAAGGTAGCGGCTTAGGTCTAGCTATCGTTAACCGTATTGCTAGGCTACATCACGGTACGGTAGAAGCTATTAATCACCCTGAAGGTGGCTTACAAGTTTGTATCAAAATACCGCTAATCTCCAAAGTAACAGAGGCCACGCCAGCTGATAATAATAGTAGCGCTGATAATATAAACTAAAAAGTTCAACACTCTTTATTCTTTATCGCCAATAAGGGGTGGGACATATTGCGAGTTATTGGTAAAGGAGATAGGGTTTATAAGCTCAGCTTGCGCTTGCTCTAGACTATCAGTAGTACTAGGTTGCTGAAA
>CBETCF010000148.1:0-5681 GCA_965534785.1 uncultured Psychrobacter sp. | reverse complement strand
GAGTCAGTGGGTGATTATTGAGCTTGTCCAACGTAACCTTGGTTGGGCGTTAGTGCCTGAGCATTTCATTGTTGATGGGTTAAAGGATGGCTCTTTAGTCTCACCGAAACTAGATTTTGATAAGCACAGTTGGCCGGTTGCGGTCGAGTTGGTTTGGCATAAAGAAAAGCCTTTAGGTAAGGCGGGTACTTGGCTAAAACAGGCAGTCATTACCTTAGATCAGCAGACATAATGGCTTTAACCCATACTTGAGGAAAAAGCTTTTTATACTCGAGACTATCCCGAATTCTGTGTAATAGCTGATTGTTTCTTTAACGGGCGTTGTGACAAATAAAAAAGGATACCGAAGTATCCTTTTTTTTATATCAGAGCGAATAAAAACCGTGTTTTAATGATGCTCGCCCGGTAAAATTCTAGCAAATGCGCGCTGAGCTAAAGTTGGTTTGGCATCTGCCGTTTGCGCTGCTGACGAATTTGGGAAGAGACGATAGCCGATAGACTGAATACCAACGTTAATCGCTGGTGCTAGCGAATAAGTCGCTGAAGCAAATTTACCCATGTTACTAGCGATACTGTTGGGCTTTTGCACGATAGCTTTGGCAACCATCAATGCCGCTTCATTAGGCATCAAGGCTGGCATGTAACGATATAGCTTGGTAGGCGCAATCATCGGCGTACGTACCAAAGGCATAAAGATATTGGTAATGGTAATATTATCGCCTTTCACTTCAGCGGCTAAACAGCGACTAAAAGCGTCTAAAGCTGATTTTGAAGCGACATAAGCGCCAAAACGTGGACTATTCGCCAGTACGCCAATTGAAGAAATGTTGACAATTTGACCAGTTTTACGCTCTATCATACCAGGCAAGAAAGCTAAGATAATTTTGACCGCACCAAAATAGTTGATATCCATAGTACGCTCAAAGTCATGGAAGCGATCAATTGATTCATTGACTGAGCGGCGAATAGATCGACCAGCGTTGTTTACTAACACATCGATCCTATCAAAATCATCGCGAATGAGCTGACTGGTTTTTTCGATTTCTTCCATATCCGTCAAATCACAAGGGTAGTAACTCGCCTTGCCACCTAAGGCTTCAATGTTTTCTTTGACCGCTTTTAGCTTATCTTCGGTACGCGCCAATAGAATGACATGGGCACCACATTCGCTAAGTAAAAAAGCCGTACGCTCACCAATACCACTTGAGGCGCCAGTGATGATGATATTTTTACCTTTGACGGTTTTAGTAATTGCTTTCTTTGAGGGGTTAGCCATAAAACATCCTTGTTATTTATTTGTTATGTCCGTTAATGTTCAACATCTCTGTAGGTTTCCTTAATATGACCAAATATAAAATTACTGCCAATAACTTGCTGTTATTAATAAGAAGTTACTTTAAGAGAGACTAAAAAGAATAGTATCATCAGTGCTTAAAATAGCAAGCAAAGCTCTATATAGAACTAATGTTTTATTTTAGCAGTTTTTTTTAAGTGCTTTCCTGTCAATTAATAAGCAGCCCAGTCATTATATTTTAGTCATTATATTTTAGTTGCTATTATCAGTCTAAAAGTTTATGACTAATTAATAGCCCTGAAAGTCATCTCTTACTTTGACTCTACTTGATTGTGCGAATATATACAATGGCGATTAGACTAAACTCGATATAAAGGAGTATTTGATGATAATGCTATTGATGGGCCTGCAAAAAGGCTTCAACCACCCGAAACTGACCAGCGGTACTTTCTTCGCCATACATGGCTTGACGAAAGGCATTAGAATTTGGAATCCCTGTGGTGTACCAAGCAATGTGCTTACGAGCAATTCGGCAACCTGAATATTCGCCATAAAAAGCATATAACTCTTGCAAGTGCGCCAGCACTATTTCTTTAATCTCAGTAACTGTAGGTGCAGCTAGCATTTCACCAGTACGCAGGTAATGCTCAATATCTCGAAAGATCCACGGTTGACCTTGCGCCGCTCTTCCAATCATTACTGCGTCACAACCTGTCAAATCGTAGACTTGTTGAGCTTTTTGCGCACTATCGATATCACCATTAGCAATGACTGGAATACTGACGCTTTCTTTGACTTCGCGTATCAGCTCATATCTAGCATTGCCAGTATACATATCCTCACGAGTGCGCCCATGAATGGCGATAGCAGCAATACCGGCTTGCTCTGCGCGCTTGGCGACTCGTAAGATATTCTCACGACCATTCTCAAACCCCAAGCGCGTCTTCAAAGTCACCGGCGCATCCACCGCTTCCACCGCAGTATCTAATAAACGGGCGACTAAGTCTTCGTCTTGTAAAAGTGCCGAACCTGCCAACTTGCGACAAACCTTTTTGGCCGGACAACCCATATTGATATCGATAATCTGCGCGCCATTATCAATCTGATAACGCGCCGCCTCTGCCAGTTTGTCCGGTTCAGCGCCCGCTATTTGCGCGGAGATAGGCGCAATTTCACCATCGAAGTTAGCACGGTATAAGGACTTTTTACGGGCATAAAGCGCAGTATCAGCGATAATCATCTCACTGACCGCGTGACCGGCACCAAATGATTTGCATAATTTACGAAAAGGATTGTCTGTCACCCCTGCCATTGGCGCCACCATTAGACGATTTTCAATGGTCAGACCGCCAATAGTTAATGGCTGCAATAGAGGATGATCGTGAGCAACGGGTACGGACATATTATAAAACTCTGAAGGCGTAAAAGGCAGCATAGGCATAAGAAAACGGCTTGCCTCTTAATGAATATAATTCAATAGAAACAAGCCGTTATTCTAAGGGTTCGTAGCTAGATTGCAAGTTATAACGTTGACAAAATGCTCAGTTAATTTAACAGTTATTTATCGAATACACTGCCCTGCTCCAAAGTAATATTATCATCATGTTCCTGCATCCGCCATGGCAGAGAGTTCGGAGATTCATGTAAAAAGTGCAAGTACTTTTCGAACTGATCGATGATGTCGTTAATGACAGATTCTGATTGATAACCATATAAATCATACGTTTGTGCGCCGCGACGCAGATATACTTGCGCCCGATAAAAATGCTCTTGCGATAAATCTCTTTGGCTATCTTCTGGATAGTAATCAGGCATTTCATGATTGGATAAGCGCACTTCGTACCAAAACTCTACGTCATCACCGCGCTGTAGCTCCAATACCGCTCGATTATTAGTCTCATCATAATTGACCTCAGGTACCCAGCCCGTCTCAGCAAACTTTTCTGCCACCTCAGTCATCGATGCCATAATAGTGCCTTTGATATAGTCTAACACCTCATCACGGCTCGGCTGATCAGTAATGTAATCAATACGATCCCGCCATGACTCTAGCTTTAGCAAGTGCGGCGGTAAGTGATTATCATTGGCCAAGCTTTGGTTACGATGGCCCTCAATACGTAGCGCCCGCCACATACCAAACATTGCGATTAAGATAATGATAGTAAACGGCAAAGCACTGACGATAGCCGCCGTTTGCAGCGCTTGAAGTCCGCCTGCCAGCAAAAGTACCGAAGCGACAACGCCTAGTATTATCACCCAGAACGTACGCTGCCACGCTGGCGTATCACTGCGGCCGCCTGCTGCTAGCGAGTCAATAACCAAAGACCCTGAGTCGGACGAGGTGATAAAAAAGGTAATAATAAGCACTACTGCCAATGAAGATACCACTTGGGTAAAGGGTAGATTTTCAAGCAGCTTAAATAAAGCAATGGCTTGGTTATTTTGCACCTCGGTAATCAGTGACTCATAACCTTGTACCATAATCATATGGAGCGCAGTATCGCCAAATACAGCGAACCAGAAAAAAGTAAATATAGTCGGTACCAGCATGACGCCAGCGATAAACTCACGAATAGTACGACCACGGCTAATCTTGGCAATAAATATGCCTACAAACGGTGACCAAGAGATAGTCCAAGCAAAGATAAACAGCGTCCAACTAGTGATCCAATCGCCTTGCTGATAGGCCTGCAAACTAAAGGTACGCTCAACGATATTACCTAAATAACTGCCGGTATTTTCCATAAAGGCATTTAGAATAAATACAGAAGGACCAACGATAAACACAAACAACATCAGCGAGGTTGCCAGTATCATATTCAAGATAGAGAGTCGTTTTACCCCTTTATCCATCCCTGCCAATACTGATATCAGAGCCAAGCCGGTAATGAGAATAATGGCAATCACCTGAACGGTAGTATTGACGGGGATACTAGGAACTAAATAGTTCAAACCGGTATTAATCTGTGAAACCGAAATTCCTAAGCTGGTTGCCAGTCCAAACAAAGTTCCCAAAATAGCGAAAACATCAACGGCATGCCCGATAGGGCCATATATTTTTTCACCGATGATAGGATAAAGAGTGGAACGCATTGACAAAGGCAACCCTTGACGAAAAGCGAAATAAGCTAGCGTTAAGGCCACGACCCCATTGATCGCCCAAATATGAAAGCCCCAATGGAAATAAGCAATCTGCATCGCCTCCTTGGCGGCTGCAATCGTTTCCGGCTCTGAGAGTGGTGGCATAGCAAAATGCGTCACTGGCTCGGCAACACCATAAAACAGCAAAGCAATGCCATATCCTGCCGAAAACAACATCGAAAACCATTCAATAAAATTGTATTGTGCCTCGCCATGATCCGGCCCAAGCTTGATATTGCCATAAGGGGAGAAAGCCAATACCACAATAAACATCAAAAACATCGCTGTGGCCAGCATATAAAACCAGCCAAAATTGGAGGTGGTAAAGCTGAGCACTTCACTAAATAAAGTACTGGCTAATTCCGGCTTAACAGCGGTGCCAATGACCAATAAAAACATCACCACGGCTGTCGGGATGAATACCGGCATCAAAATAGTAGAGCGAAATTTCTTATTTTTCATAGTATAGGTCTCTAAAAGTAGACTTATCAAATCGGCTTTTACGACGATTTTTTAGCACAGTCTTGTCACCGAAAAAATCACAAAAGTATCAAATATTGATAGAATTAAAAACAATTGGTTCTGTTTATAACATAGTCGCCTTATAAATTCCAAAATAACTGTGACTCATACTATTCCATATAATTTTTATCGAGCAATAAAAAAGGCAACGGTTAAGTTGCCCTATTTATTTTTTTAGTTATAATTATTCAAGCGTTTACTATCTAAGTACTATTACCTAGGTTCTATTATCTGCATAATTAAGCAGCAATTGCTGCTGCCAACTGTTTAGCCATAGCAGCTAACTCTTCGTTATCAGCTTGGGTAACGGCATGACGACCCAACTCATGAATGCTACTTGGAATCAGATGCACATGATAATGAAATACCGTCTGCCCTGCCTCACTACCATTAAGTTGCATCTGAATAATGCCTTCACGCTCGAATACTTGACGCTGGGCTTGCATAACTTTTTTGGCAGTCATTAATACCGCAGCAGCATACTCAGGCTCAAGATCGGCAAGATCCACCGCTTGTTGCTTTGGAATAATCAATACATGACCCTTGGCTTGCGGCATGATATCCATAAAGGCTAAAGTCTTATCATCCTCATAAACCTTGTGATAAGGGATATCACCGCTCAGCATTTTAGCAAAAATATTATTATCGTCGTATTTGGTCTGATTATCTTGACTCATAGTCTAATTCCTTTATAAAAGTGATTTCGAATCTTGCAAGTTAAAAG
>CBETCF010000147.1:0-5802 GCA_965534785.1 uncultured Psychrobacter sp. | reverse complement strand
TGCTCAGCGACGACTTCTTCTTCCACTGCCATCATCTCAGGCGTCTCTAAGGTAATACGACCTAGTGTACCACTACGTAGCTCATTGACTAGAATCTCCGACATACGATAAGTATCAACGATACCGCCTTTTTTGAGTAGTCCGCGATTACGACCGGCAGCTTCAAAAAATTCCCAATCGGTCTTGGGTAAGTCCTCAATTTTATAGCGAGATTTCAGTAATTCAGGATAATCAGTAATGAGATATTCAGCGGTGTAGCCAGCCACATCAGCGAAGTCAAAAGCAGTATCACGAATGCCGCCAGTCGCCGCCAAACGATAGCCTGAATGCTCATTTTCTACTTTTGGCCACAGCATACCGGGCGTGTCATAGAGCATAATGCCACCGTCCAGTTTAATCAGCTGCTGCGATTTAGTGACCGCAGGCTCGTTACCCGTTTTTGCTACCGAGCGACCTGCTAAAGTATTGATCAAAGTTGATTTGCCAACGTTAGGAATACCCATAATCATCGCTTTAATCTGACGACCGGATTCTACTTTATTGGGCATCAAACGCTTACAGAGCTCAACGATTTTATGCACGTCATCGGCTTTATTATCATCAAAGGCAATCGCCTTTACACCGTTTTGTGCTTCTAGATGATCGAGCCATATCTGTGTGCGTTCAGGATCAGCGAGATCAGCTTTATTCAGAATTTTGATCACTGGTTTTTGACCACGCAAGGCGGCGACCATTGGATTCTCGCTACTATACGGAATACGCGCATCGATGACTTCGATGACGATATCCATCTCTGGCATGATTTCTTTAACTTCATTACGAGCTTTATTCATGTGGCCTGGGAACCACTGGATCGTCTCTTTATTCATGACTCTAAAACCTTTTTTAAATTCGGCGGCTAGTAACAAAGGGATAATTGTTTTTAGAGAACCGTTTTATCTACTTATGCAAAGCAGTCTTCAATGAGCCTCAGTTTACTACAGAAGCTAAAGGGTCTCTGTGTTTTTCTCAACCTCTTCAGGAGGCAGCGGCGCTAGATAACCAATCAATAGAATTAAACTACCCGCCACTAAGAAAGACAACACTCGCCAAATCGCTTCAGTCTGTGATAGATCGACTAATACCAATTTGAGCACGACTACTGCTAATAAGCCAATTCCCATAAACCAAGGCGTGCGCTTTAACTGCCGACTGGAGATAATAGTAGCGACTAAGGCGATAAGTGTCCAAAGAATGGTCAAGCCTGTTTGTACTTGCTCGCTATTCCAAGCGCCTAAAGGATATTGGTTCCAAAGTGGCGTACCGATTAAAGCATGCAAGGTTCTCACCAGCATACTAGAGATGACCCAAAAGCTAACCATTCCTAAAATAATCAGCATAGGCTTAGGGTTGACTGCTTTGTTACTAACTTTTTTGCTATCTAAACCAGATGTTTTTTTATAATTTTGCTGGTTTTTATAGCTGAGATAAACCGCACTAAGCCCATATGCGACGATTAACCATAAGCTAATATCGTATAGGTTAAGCAGCGGGAAATAAGGCAAATTCCAAATCACGCCATCATAAGACCAGTTAGTAATGACGACCCAAATAAGAGTTATAGGCACGAAGATTTTAGCGCAGTCAATCAGCGCTGTTTGCCAATCAAACCAATAAGCCAAACCTTGAGTTTTTTGAGAGTC
The DNA here is from genome assembly GCA_965534785.1 of uncultured Psychrobacter sp. Lineage (GTDB taxonomy): Bacteria > Pseudomonadota > Gammaproteobacteria > Pseudomonadales > Moraxellaceae > Psychrobacter. The sequence goes on along the minus strand of CBETCF010000147.1, from coordinate 4,120 downwards.
GGTATGATGAGATGTCAAAAACTTACTATGACGATAACTTGTGTATAAACCTACTAACATCAGGGTTGTAGGAATCAAAATAGTTATGACCCCTCGCGAATCAGCTAAGCCATAATGTACTGTAGCGGCTAAAACTAAAATGCCAGTAGTGAGCCAACTGGCGCTATCAAAACGGGAGAGCTGGTTATTCTGATACCAAGTCTTTAGCCATAATTGCCCAACCACTAGCCAACCTATGACTAGCACAATAAATAGCGTCCAGTTAACGCTATTCCATTGGTAACTAAACTCAAATTTCTGTGGTAATTGCAAAATGAGCCCGACATAAAAAACCACTAATAAGCCTTGGCTAAGTTGTCTAATTTCCTGCCATGAACGATAGCGATTAATCAGCCAATAAAGACTAATACTCAATAGTGAGGATAAAGCTATTAAAGTGGTGGTCGCTATGCGCTGACTACTTAACCACTGTTCAAAGTTGGTCATTCCTACGTATAGCGCCCAAACTACCGCTATAAAAGTCAAAAAACTTATCAATGTAGGGCTACGCCAAACTGTGTTAAAAGCGCTACCTTTTTCGTCAATGCTATCAAACCATTGCTGGGCAGCTTGTTCGCTAATGCCTAAATCTTTGGCGTAAATGGCGATAGAATCACTCATTTCTATGTTATTTTTTTGTTTAGCTTCTTGCTCAGTCTTACCTAAGTTATAAATAGTAGGCGAATGGTTCACTCTTAAGATGAATACTGAGGCCAAGAATGCCAGTGCAGAAACGCTTAAAGCTAAAGTAGGGTAGTTTTTATATGAGAAAAACAACGTGACCATTAACATGACGATGCTAACGACTTGCAGCAATAAGCCGAATAGTACTGACCAAGCTCGTAATGAGCGTCGTCCAAACCATACCAAGGCTAACCCTTGTACTGACCAGCCAAAGGCAATCCATTCAGCGTCTAAAGCTAATGGAATGACCAAGGCCAAAAAGCCAAAGCCTAATGCCAACATGCCTTCAGTGATTAGCGCATAATGCTGACTGCGTTTGACGAATAACCAGCCAAGTCCTAGATAGACCGCTGCCAAAATCGCACTAGTAACGGTTAAAGCGTTAGGGATGTCATTAAGTAAGGCTGAGAATAAGCCAAAGGCTAGCAAAGGTATGGAGAATAATAATCCCGTATCGATAGGGAATAAGTACAAGCTGCTAGTTGTTCTGGAAGCATTAACAGTTTGACCATTCGTTAAATTAGTAGCGACTGCGCTGACTTGATTATCGGTTTCGCTGACAGTTTCGCTAAGCTGATTATAGGCGATGATTTGCTGTGCATAACGAATGACCACAAATAGATAGAGTGCTAAATGTAGCGCCACTAATCCTACCAAGAGCCAGCGCTGTGATTCAATAACCGAGGTTAGGTCTTCGCTGATACCCCAATAATAAGCTAGCGTAAAAGTGACTAGCGCCCCAAATAAGTTTAATACTTTCCAGGTGCGATAATGGGCAATGATAGCAATAGTGACGTTAAGCAGTAGATAGTAGCTGAATAACGCAGCTAAGCTGCCGGTATCGTCAGCGGTCAAAACTGGTGCAAAGAAACCACCAGATAAAGCGAGTAATGCCAATGGAAAAGCGTTTTGACGGACCGCTAAGGCAATAGTAATCGCCGATAACAATCCTAAACCAACGAAACTTGGCAGGCTAGGTAAGACTTGATAGACGCTATAAGCAAAAAAGGTGGTTAAGTAAGCTATTGCTAAGCCTGCACCTTGTAAAGTAATGCCATAAGCAAAACGGTTTTTGGCTAATTTTAGACCTAAGCCGGTAAGTGCTAAGCCAATAACAGCTATCGCTATTAATTTGGATTCTATCGATACTTCGATATAGTCGCTTAGCAAACGTAGCAACAGGACTACGCCGACTAGTAACACTAAGACGCCAACGCGCACCACTAAATTACCACCGAAAAACCAGTTTCTCAGCGAATGAAACAGGGAGGTGACCATCGGTAAGGATTGTTCGTCGGGTTCTACGGATGGTTTTTTGAGTAGAGAAGTTTCGCTATCAGTGGTAGAAGTGATGGTAGTGAGCTGCGCTACATCGTCAAATAGCACTTCGGTAGCCAGTGCTTCAAGGTTGTTTTCAGAAGCTAAAGTATCGGTAGTAGCAAAATCAATATCAATCTCAGAATCAGCAACAGTCGAATGTACATTTTGCTTTTGAACTTGCAACTCATTTTGCAGCTGCGTGACTTGCTGTTGCAGCTGATCAAGGCGAGATTTTAATTTGCTATAAAGAAAGATAATCACCGCTAAGCAAATAAATAGTACAAACAAGCTGATATCAGACATGACCTTAGCGCACCGTTACTCAATATTTAATGATTGGATAATGACTCGAATTGCTGGCAAACACAAGTCAAGGCTAGGGCATGTAAAAAGGCTAGCCCAATTTTATTAGGCTAGCCTTAATCTAATGCTGAGATTAGTAATAGTTTTTTTGAGAACTATTCACTGATAACTTATGAGCCCAAATTAGCTTTCATAAAGTCCATCATTTTATCCCAGCTCTCTTTGGCGGCTTTTTCGTTGTAGCCAAGATCTACCTCGTTTTTGGCAGCGCGTTCATCAGCATGCGGATTAGTGAAACCATGCTTAGCGCCTTCATAGACATCGACTGTATAATCAGCGCCGACTTTATCCATCTCTTTTTTGAAGTCTTCGACTGCATCCATAGAGACCATACTGTCATCGCCACCATGCGCTACTAGTACTTTGGCTTTGAATTTATCATCAGCTGCTTGCTTAGGTGAGAGGTTGCCATGGAAAGTGGCGACGGCTTTGAGTGGCATGCCTTCTCGCGCCATATCTAACACTACTTTACCACCAAAACAAAAACCAATCGCCGCTAAACTATCGCCATCAACACTCATTTGATCACTAAAATCATTTAGAATCAAACGGCAACGATCCATTAGCATATCTTGATCCGCCAGTACTTGCTCCATCCACATATTGGCCATAGCGGCATCACTGGTCAGCTTGCCTTCTCCGTAAACATCCATAGCGACTGCGGCATAGCCCGCTTTTGCTAGACGCTCAACTACCGACTTGGGATGATCGACCACGCCCCACCATTCAGGGGCAACCAAAATACCCGCTACCGGTTTATCATCTGCAGCATTCTCTGGTAATGCCATATAGCTTCTTAGCTCAACGCCATTTTCGGTAGTACTTACTAATTCTATAGTCTTAATTGACATATTATTTTCCTTGTTAAATTATGGGTTTTATTTGTATTTATAAAGTGCTCTATAGAGTCATGTTTCGACTACTCAATTACCTTAACGCCCGAAGCTAACAAAAACAGCTATAATACTGTAACGCTGTTTATCAGAATGGTTGTTTTTAAAAAGCATATCAAAATAGTTATTAGCAACTATGGCTACTCTATGAGGTTAAATTTGTTATCTCCATCCAAAGTAGAACTCGAAGCAAACTCGGCTTTACACCCAAAAGCTACCGATATCTTACGGCCACAATTCTGGTCAAAGTATAAACTTAACGAGTTAAACCATAGCGAATGGGAAGCATTGTGTGATGGTTGTGGTTGCTGCTGCCTAATCAAATATATTGATGAAGATGAAGACGGCAATGTGGACGAAGAGTTGGTTGAGTACACTGATGTCGCCTGCCAGCTGATGAACTGTGAAACCGGTTATTGTAAGCATTACGACACGCGTCAAGAGTACGTGCCCGACTGTATTCAACTGACTATTGATAAGCTGCCGACTATGATGTGGCTGCCGAATCACTGTGCTTATAAACGTCTGTATAAAGGCCAATCGCTACCGAGTTGGCATTTATTACTGACTGGGGATGCGGTAGCTACTCAGCAGCAAATGCGCGCTGCCAATGTTGGCGTAGCAGGGCGCTGCATTTCTGAGGTTGGTATGGATGAGGATGAAATGGAAGATCGCGTGGTCAATTGGGTAACGCCGTAATTGACAAATTCCCTGAGGATTAATTTGAAACAATAGCCGCCGATTTGGCTTGAGCCTCCGCTTCAAGCTGCGAATCCGCTAGTGGCGGTATCGGCAAACCTTGACGAATTTGCTCAGAGAAT
>CBETCF010000146.1:0-5816 GCA_965534785.1 uncultured Psychrobacter sp. | reverse complement strand
CATAAAAAAAGACCGTCCGTAGACGATCTTTTAAACCTACTATAAATAACTACTCGATAAGCTGTATTTTATAGCAAAATACGGCGTGGATCAGCCAGTAGACTTGCAACATAACGAGTAAATACTGCAGCATCAGCACCATTAATGACACGATGGTCATAAGATAGTGACAATGGCAGCATCAAGCGTGGCTCAAAGGTTTGCTTATCGGCATTCCATTTAGGTTGCATGGTCGCCTCTGACGCGCCTAAAATGCCAACTTGTGGCCAATTCACTAACGGTGTAAAGGCCGTACCACCCAAAATACCTTGACTTGAAATAGTAAAACTAGCGCCTTGTAGATCTTTGGTACTGAGCTTTTTATCACGAGCTTTTACGGCTAGCTCGCCAATCTCAATAGCGATTTGCTTGATACCTTTATCTTGAGCATTCTTGATAACCGGTACAATCAAGCCATCGTCAGTCGCAACGGCAATACCCATATGTACGCTTTTACGTAAGATAACTTGGGTATTGTCATCGCTGAGATGACTATTAAAGCGCGGATGCTGCGTCAATGCATAAGCAGTGGCTTTGACGATAAAAGCTAAGATAGTCAGGCCGATACCTTCTTTTTTCATACCACCCTTTAGCTCACCGCGTAACTTTTCGGTCTCAGTGATATCTGATAAATCAAATTGGGTCACTTGCGGCAGATAAGTATTGTAGTTGAGCTGCGGAATAGAGACTTTTTGCAGACGCGTAAGGTCTTGGATCTCCGTCTCACCCCAAATCTCGCTATTACTCATGTCTGGCAGGCTAGGTAAACTCGCTCGAGTGGCATCACCACCACTGACAGCACTAGCTTTTTGAGTAGTCAAGCTGCTCTTCACATAAGCGAAGAGATCTTCTTTTAAGATACGCTCATTCACGGCTGTACCAGAGACTTGAGTAATGTCGACACCCAACTCACGCGCCAGCTTACGAACGGCAGGGCCAGCATAGACCTCAGTAAGCTTGGCATTGACTTGCGCTTCCGTCAGCTTAGTCTCTGCTACAGGTGCTTTATTAGCGGCTGATGTAGACTTAACAGGCGCTTGCTTTGGCTCGCCAGTGGTTTGCGCCGATTTAGGTGCATTCTCTGAGCTGGCTGTTGCTTCGGCAGCTTTTGATTGCTCGTTGCTACTATCAGCAGCAGCTGAGCCATTACCAACAATCACGATAAAATCTTGTCCATTGGCAACCATATCACCAGTTTTGATTAAGATTTTCTCGATAGTACCCGCTTCTGGTGCTGGCACTTCAACTGAAGCTTTATCAGATTCAATAAGCAAGATAGACTGATCAGCGCTGACAACATCGCCAACGCTAACCATAATCTCAGCAACTTGCGCTTCATCCACACCTAGGTCTGGTAGCGCATGAGTAGTTGCTTTTCCAGCGGTCTCAGCAGCAGCTTCAGAAGGGCTTGGCTCTTTAGCAGCAGCCTGGTCTTCTGTATTACTACTGCCTTTATCCGCGTCTTGCTTTTCTTCAGCTTTGGACTCAGGCTGACTATCATCACCAGCAGGCGTCTCAGCGCTATCACTCTCAATTTCAATTAGCACCATACCTTCACTAATTTGATCACCAATAGCCATATTAATTTTGGTTACTTTACCAGCGGCTGAGCTCGGTACTTCGACTGAGGCTTTATCAGATTCTAACAGTACAATAGTATCGTCTTTGGCAATGACATCGCCGACTGCTACCATGATCTCACTGACTTCGGCGCTGTCCACACCCAAATCGGGGGCTTTAATTTCCATTCTTACTCTCCTTATCTTATGATTGCTTTGTCTTATGATTATTATTCTTTGACGTCACCATCATTGAGTAATTTGGCATCGGCTTGATCCTCAGCGCGCCCTTCAGTACTAATTTCTGCATCATCTTCATCCACAAACTCAGGCACAGGATTTGGGTTTATATTGTCAGGTGCCGGAGCTGGTGCATCTGGGAAGTGATCATAATGCGGTTGTTGTTGCCATGCAGGTGGCTGATCGACTTCGATACCAAAGCTTGAAATCGCATCTTTGACCAGACGCATTTCCACTTCACCTTCATCAGCCAAACGTTTAAGCGTGGCTACCACAATATGAGCGGCATCTACGTGGAAGAAGCTACGTAACTGCTCACGTGAATCTGAGCGGCCATAGCCATCTGTACCCAAAGTGGTATAAGGACGGTTATCCGGCAACCAACCACGGATTTGCTCTGAGTAGTTGCGCATATAATCAGTAGCGGCAACCACGATACCTTCGTGCGGAGCAAGCTGTTCTGTCACCCAAGATACTTTTTCTTCTTCCATAGGATGCAAACGGTTATAATCATCACAAGCCATACCATCACGAGTCAATTCATTAAAGCTAGTCACGCTCCAAACGTTGGAAGTGATATTGAACTCGTCTTTTAGGATTTGTGATGCTTTTTGTACTTCGCGTAAGATAACGCCAGAACCCAATAGTTGCACTTGTGCTGAGCCATTATCTTCTAATAGATACATACCACGCTTGATACCTTCTTCCACACCTTCTGGCATCTCAGGTTGCGGGTAGTTTTCATTCATCAAGGTCAAGTAGTAATAGACGCGCTCGCCTTCACCGTACATCCGGCGTAGGCCGTCATGCATCACTACCGCAAGCTCATAACCAAAGCAAGGATCATAAGTCACACAGTTAGGGACAACGTTAAATAGAATCTGTGAATGACCATCTTGATGCTGCAAGCCTTCACCGTTCAAAGTGGTACGACCCGCTGTGGCGCCTAATAAGAAGCCTTGTGCTTGACAATCGCCTGCCGCCCAAGCCAGATCACCCACACGCTGGAAACCGAACATTGAGTAGTAGATATACATCGGAATCATCGGTAAAGCGTTGACAGAATAGCTGGTTGCTAAAGCAATCCAAGTACTCATCGCACCCGCTTCGTTGATGCCTTCTTCTAACATGTGACCATCGATAGCTTCTTTATAGCCCATCAAAGCTTCGCTATCTTCTGGAGTATATTTTTGGCCAACCGCAGAGTAAATACCCAATTGACGGAACATGCCTTCTAGACCAAAGGTACGCGCTTCATCAGGAACGATAGGAACTACGCGATCTTGGATGTCTTTGTTTTTCAGCATAGCTGATAATAGACGTACAAAGACCATAGTAGTCGATTGCTCTTTTCCTTTACTACCTTGTAAGACGCGATCAAACATCGACAATTCAGGAATATTTAATGGAATATGACCACTGCGACGGTTAGGCAGATGACCACCTAAGGCTTCACGGCGACCTTTTAGATATTTCATCTCCGCTGAACCCTCTTCAGGGCGATAGAACGGTAGTGTTTCTAATTGCTCATCAGTGAAGGGCAGATCAAAGCGATCGCGGAAATATACTAAAGCATCTTGATCAAGTTTTTTGACTTGATGCGATTTATTGACCGCTTGCGTCTGCGTCGATAACCCATAACCTTTAACGGTTTTAACTAGAATAACCGTTGGCTGACCTTTGGTTTTCATCGCTTCACTGAAGGCGGCATAGACTTTCATCGGATCATGACCGCCACGGTTTAGGCGTGAAATATCTTCATCAGATAAGGCATCAGCCATCTCTTTTAGTTCAGGGTATTTATTAAAGAAGTGCTCACGAGTAAACTCAGGAGTACGCGCCTCATAAAGCTGATACTCACCATCTACTGCCTCTTCCATACGATGTTTCAGTACACCAGTATGATCATTGGCTAGCAGACTATCCCACTTACCGCCCCAAACGACTTTTATCACTCGCCAGCCAGCACCGCGGAATACCGATTCTAGCTCTTGGATAATCTTCCCATTACCACGTACTGGGCCATCAAGACGCTGCAAGTTACAGTTAACCACCCAAATTAGGTTATCCAGCTTCTCACGACCAGCCAGCGAGATGGCGCCTAAGCTCTCGGGTTCATCTGTCTCGCCATCGCCTAAGAAAGTCCAGATTTTACGATCTTCTTTCTCGAGCAAGCCGCGGTTTTCCATATAGCGATGCACGTGCGCATGATAAATCGACATGATCGGACCCAGACCCATAGAGACCGTCGGGAACTGCCAATAGTCTGGCATCAAGTACGGGTGCGGATAGCTAGACAAGCCTTTACCGCCGACTTCACGGCGGAAGTTATCTAGCTGCTCTTCAGTTAGTCGACCTTCCAAATAAGAACGGGCATAGATACCTGGCGCTGAGTGACCTTGATAGTAGATCATATCACCACCGAAATGATCACTAGCGGCACGGAAAAAATGGTTAAAACCGGTCTCATAAAGAGTCGCACTAGAGGCAAATGTCGCTAAGTGACCACCCAAATCATCATCATTTTTATTAGCACGCATTACCATAGCTAGCGCGTTATAACGAATAAGCGCCCGAATCTTACGCTCAATAGCTAAGTCCCCTGGATACATTGGCTCATCTTCAACGGCGATACTGTTGATATAAGCGGTATCCAAACGGTTGAAAGGCAATCCTTCTTGCACCGACATGTTATAGAGAGCTTTTAGTAAAAACTGGGCACGATCTTTATCAGCATGTTTGATAACCGACTCAAATGCATCTAGCCATTCTTGGGTTTCGGTGCCATCGGCATCCTTATAATAATTCATTCTACTTATTCCTTTTTATGAGTTTTTCCTGTTGGCTACAGGGTGATTTACAAGTTTGAGAAGCAAGATTATTGCTTATTTATTTTGAAAAATTATATAGAAGTCCGTAATTGAAGCTTTTATATAAAGTTTAATTAATAGTTATTCATTAGAATAATAAAAAGGCAGGCGATTTTGCAACGTCCTTGTGCTGCTTAAATGTGCCATCCGCTGACAGAGTTTTGAATAGAGACTTATAATGCGAGTGAGATTTCTTATCAATATTGATTTAGTCATATCAAATCAGTTTACAAACAATCACTGTTCACCATTATAGGCGCTTATGAGATAAATGTTTATGGCTATTGGTAAATACCTCTGCGTTATACATTTATTAGCAAAATAGAGCCTGTAAATGATCCACTACTTATATAGCTATCGAACCTACTACTATTCCACTTTAGTATTGATAGTCATTCAATAAAACATAAGTTCGCAATGCAAAGCTTACTTCGCAGACATTAACTTAGCCTTTTTTGACAAACAGTGGTTATCTAACAATAGAAAGTGACAAAATTTGTTCATAGTCTCAATAGTAGTGACAATTATTAGCCAAGAACTCCAAATTATCCTATAACAGATCATTTTTGTCATAGCTATTGGTCCATCTAGTGTAACTCCTACCTATTTTTGATCTCCAATCTGCTGTAGACCCTGTTAATATTGACTTTCAGGCCTTATAGTAGAGCTGTTACAAGACAGACTATCTGCTATTATTTTATAAGTTGGCATGGATATTGTATCTATTATACTAAGTATTGCACAGATAAACCCCATATCGGTTTATTTGACCGCTTATCGAATATTAATGGATTTTAAAAAAATGTCGAGTTAATAAATACTATTTTAAAAGTAAACATATAATTACTAATACAGCAATTCATCGTAAAAACGATACCGTTCATCGGATATGGAGTGCTTTATTTAGCAAAAAGATAAATCATAGTCGGTGATAGAAGTATAGATAATTAATTAATAACATTTGTATTACCTACGTAAAAGAAAGTGAATGAATAAATATCTTAAAGGTGACAATATGCGTCAGTCTCAAAAAATTTTAGAAGCTAGCGATACTTATTCATATCGTAGGTATTTTCAACAAATATTTGTTGTTTTGGGAGTTTTGCTA
>CBETCF010000145.1:0-5823 GCA_965534785.1 uncultured Psychrobacter sp. | reverse complement strand
CACTACCGTTATAAGCAAGCGCCCAGCGGAAGTTTTGTTTGATAATACGTTCGGTCTTATTAGCGATGTGTTTCGCAGACTTAATAGCTTCTATTTGACCATTCAGAATAATACTATCGCTAGACACTTGTGCTAGGTCCGCTGCTCCTGCGATAGAGGTAGAAACATCAGCTGCAGCAAGTACTGGCGCGTCATTGATACCATCACCGACCATCAATACTACTGCTCCTTCACCCTGTAACTGCTGAATGTGATTGACTTTATCGGTTGGTGATAAACCGTTATAAGCGGCAGACATGCCTAGAGAGTCCGCCATTACTAGCGCTTGTGGACTAGGATCGCCAGTCAGCATGATGGACTCTATGCCTAGCTCTTTGAGGCTATCAAGAGTAGCTTTAGCAGTATCGCGTACTTTATCATTGAAATAAAAGCAGGCTAACGCTTGCCAACTAGGATCAGCAGAATTCTCAGCTAGCGATTGACGAGATAATACTACCGCTGAACTGGCTCGATGCTTAATCAAATCTATGTTTAGCGACTGAGCATCGCCGTTAACAGCGTCCATAGCGAAATCAGCATGACCAATACGATATAACACACCATCAATCAACGCCTCGACGCCACCTGCCGGATAGTGCTGTAGATCCTGTGTATTAGGCAGATGTAACTGATAAGCTGCAGTAAGTAAGGCATGAGCAATCGGATGACGACTACCCACTTCTAATGCTGCCGCTATCGATAATAGCTGATCTTGATAGTCCGTTGCCGTGCTATCACTTGTCTTGCTCCCAGTTAAGCTATCAGACGCTATATCAGCAGTTAGTAGCTCGATATTCAATAAGTTCGGCTTACCATAAGTCAGCGTGCCGGTCTTATCAAAAGCCACATGGGTAATCTCAGCCAAGGTCTGTAAAGTATGACCTCGGGTAGTCAAAAAGCCATAACTAGCTAGTCTATTGGTTGCCACTGTAAGAGCAATAGGCGTTGCCAGAGACAAGGCACAAGGACAAGTGGCGACGAGCACTGCGACTGTTGCCCAAATCGCTTGGCTAGGATCAACAATGTACCAACCGATAAACACTAGTACTGATAACACTAGAATACGGGCAACGAACCAACGCGCCAGCTTATCTGCTTGCTGAGCGAGTTTGGGCTTTTCACTCATAGCTCGGTTCATCAGCCGATCAATCAGCCCTATTTGGCTGTCTTCTGGCAAGGCCGTCACTAACATCTCAAACGGTTGACTGTCGTTTTGCGCGCCGCCAACGATGTAGTCGCCTTGTTGTTTAATAATCAGGTCGCCCTCACCGGTTAGCAGGCTTTGCGACACCGTAGCGGTTTGACTGAGTAAGATACCGTCACTAATGATCTCAGCACCAGCTTCAATCATGATTATGTCACCCACTTGCAAGCTCTGGGCGGTGACCATAGGATTATTATTTATGGATGAACCAACAGCCGGCTCGGTAGCTACAGCTGCCCGTTGTTGCCAAGCCAAAGCAATCTCTTGAGTCAGCTGCTTAACACTGGCATCCATAGTTTGCATAAAGTTAGGTAGTGGACTGTCCTCTTTTTGCTGCAACTGCGCTAAACCTTCTAAGCGCTCTAAAATAAGCGTGGCAGACTTTTTATCTTCAGCGATTTTCTGTACTAGGATTGGCTCAACCACTACCAAGTCATTAGCCATAGTGGCGGCTTTTAGACGAGCATTGTGCTCGATATAGCGTCCTGCTAATAAGAAGAAGATAAACATACTAACCGAGTCGTAGTAAGTCTCCCCTTGTCCGGTGACCGTGGCATAAAGACTGGCGAAAAAAGTCACTATCAAGGCGATACTTACCGGCACATCCATATTGACTTGGCGCGCGCGAATTGCTGCCCATGCCGAAGTAAAAAATGGCACGCCAGCATAAAAGAATACTGGGATACTGACAAATAGCGACACCCAACGCAAAAAATCACGCTGAAAGACCAGCATGTCGCTATACTCACCGAAGTAAATCGCCACCGCATACATCATTGCCTGCATTGAGCCCAATGCAGCGATACCAAGTCTCAATAGCATTTGATTGTTATGACGCGCTAACATGGCCTCATGAGTATCTTGCCGATAAGGTTTGGCCTCGTAACCAATCTCATTAATGACCGCCAAAATACGACTTATAGGCAGCTTATCTTCATCCCAGATAATACGCATGCGCTGATTGGTCAAATTCACCTGACACTTATCCAACCCATCTATCTCATCTAGACGCGATTCGATCAACCAAGTACAGGCGGCACAGCGCAGATTATTGACGGAGAGCTCAGCTACTGATAAGCCATCTTGAGCATAAACAAACTGCGACTTGATCTCATCATGATCATAGGCTTCCAGTCGCGTCAGCTGAGTCGGCAAACTAGCCGTACGGTTGATCTCTGAGCGATCAAGATAATATTGCTCAAGTCCGGCCTCAACGATACTTTCTGAGGCCAATTGACAGCCCATACAGCACATTTCACGAGTCTCACCTAATATCTGCGCATAAAATGGCGGCTTTGGCACCGGATCACCGCAGTGAAAACAATGCCCAGCAGGGGGCAATACCAACCCCTGAATAATGGAATCGTCCTCGTATTGATTATTAGATGCGGATGAATACTTAGAAGGTGATGTAAAAGAACTGGACATAGTCGCTCTTATTTTTGACAGGCTTGTTTTTTGGACAAGCAGGTTACGATTTCATATAAAAAACATAATAAACAGGGGCATAAGCCATTATCTTATATGGCAACTATAATTGATATTAAAAGTGGCTTTTCACTTAAAAGCGACTTTCAATATTAGTGCGTATGGAACAGTCAAAAGTCACCATCGCTAAAAATTTACGCAACCCCTCTGGTACTATTATCAAGGTTATTTGTTATAACCGCTTAGTGAATCTGAGTTGTTAAGGCTTAAGCTAAGATGATAGATTGAAAAATTAGTCAAATTGCGTCATTATGAGGCAGTTTTTTTATGTCAAAACGGTGTGTTATCAGTGCAAAAACCTAATCTTACTCAGCCGCAATCACCAAAACTGGTGATGAGCTCCCTGCCCTCTAAACAAGGCGGGATTGTTTTTAGCAGTCTTTTGCTAATCATTGTCATCGTGGCTATGGTTTTATTAGCCCTGTATCTGATCAAGCTTGATCGTACCATCACCCATAAGTTTGAAGGTAAACGTTGGGATATTCCAGCTAAGGTTTACTCGCAGCCACTTGAATTATATCAAGGAGCTAATGTCGATAATGAGACAATGAAAACTTGGCTTGAGCTGCTAAATTACCAAAGCAAAAAAGATTATGATCGTACCGGTAGCTTTCATAAATCTGGTAGCACTTACTTTATCCATACGCGCGGGTTTAGTTATAGCGCCAATGATGTCGATACAGAACAAGTCATAAAAATGACTATTGCCAATAAAAAAATAGCCAGTATTCAAAGTACTGAGCAAAACGACACCGGCATTATTCGCTTAGAACCCGTCAGTATTGGTGGTATTTATCCTGATAGTAATGAGGATCGCTTAGTCGTCTCACTAGATGACGTTCCTCAGCCCCTTATTGACGCGCTGATTGCCACGGAAGATCGCGGCTTTTATGAGCATAAAGGCGTATCAATACGCGGTATTGCTCGCGCAGTGATGAATAACTTTTCGGGCGGCTCTATGCAAGGCGGCTCTACTATCACTCAGCAGCTGATAAAGAACTTCTATCTAAATTCAGACCGTACTATGAAGCGTAAAGCCAACGAGGCGCTGATGGCGGTATTGCTAGAGCTGCATTATAGCAAAGATGAGATACTACAGACTTATCTAAATGAGATTTACTTGGGTCAAAACGGCAACCGCTCAATCAACGGTTTTGGTTTAGCTTCACAGTTTTATTTTAATAAGCCTTTAAAAGAGCTACGTTTAGATCAACAAGCTATGCTAGTAGGGATGGCTAAAGGCCCAAGCGTTTATAACCCTCGTCGTCACCCAGAAGCTGCCAAAACTCGTCGTAATGTAGTGCTGAGTAACATGCAAACTACGGGAAAACTTACACAAGAAGACTATGACGCTGCTCGCGAAAAATCTTTAGGCGTAGTCGATAAGCCTGTTGAAGGTAAAAGTCAATTTCCTGACTTTTTGGACATCGTCAAGCGCGAACTTAATGACGTCTATTATTCTGATGACCTCAAAAATGAAGGACTGATCATTATTAGTACCCTTGACCCTATCGCTCAGCTAGCAGCAGACAAGGCTGTTGATAATAAATTGGGTGAGCTGCGCCGTAGTAGTAGTAAAACTAAAGATCTGCAAGGGGCTTTAGTCAGTGCCAATCCAGAAACTGGTGAGTTGGTCTCTGTGGTCGGTAGCGGTAGCGAATTTACTGGCTTTAACCGCGCGGTAGATGCCAAACGTCCGGTAGGGTCATTGCTCAAACCTATTATTTATATGACAGCTCTTGAAAGTGGACGCTATAATCTAGCCAGCTCAGTAGATGACTCTCCGATTACCGTCAACCTTAGTGATGGCGATTGGAACCCGAAAAACTATGACGGACGCGACCATGGTTATGTACCTCTAACCACGGCTCTAGCTAAGTCCTATAATCAGAGTGCGGTGCGTTTAGGCATGGAGTTCGGGTTAGATACCTTTGCTAGACAGCTGCGCCGTATGGGCATTGAAGAAAAAATACCTCCTTATCCTTCGGCATTATTAGGCTCCGTTAACCTCAGTCCTATGGATATGCTTGGTGTCTATCAAGTCTTTGCTACTGGTGGTTTCCGCACCCCTATTCATAGTATCCGTACCGTTATTGATGATCGCGGTCGTATTTTGCAGCGTACCGGACTTAACACTCAGCGCAGCTTGCCGCCTGAAGCTAACTTTTTGACTAATTATGCTCTGCAACAAGTGGTCAAAGACGGTACTGGGCGTCGGGCTAACTCTTTGGGTAGCAACCTCAACATAGCAGGCAAGACAGGAACGACTAACGACTACCGTGATGCTTGGTTTGCCGGCTATAGTGGTAACTATGTCAGCGTGGTTTGGGTAGGCCGTGATGATAATAAGCCTATTGGCCTCGGCGGTGGTACAGGGGCATTACCGGTTTGGGTGGATTACATGCGCCGCCTCAAGCTGACCCCAGTAGCGATGGCAGAGCCTGAAGGTATCGAATGGTTATGGTTAGAGAATAACTCGGGCAAGCTGTCTAATGAGAGCTGCGCAAATGCACGCTATTTGCCAGTGATGTCAGCTTATCTACCAAAAGAAGCCAGTGATTGTGCCTTGCAAATTTATCAACAAGAACGAGCGCGTGAGCAAGGGTTTACTATTGATCAAGCTCAACCAGAAGAGACAGATGGCGAGCAGCCATTCAACCCTGATGAAGAAGCGGATGATAATAACACTGAGAGAAATGCGGATACTTGGTATGACCGAGCCCTTGAGTGGTTTTGATGCCTAGGACATGTTGAGTAGCTAGGGTTAAGTCCGTATAATCTACTAGTGGTAATATCGAGTAGATAATCTGCTATTTATGGGATTACTAAAACATTGGGTAAAGTAAAGGTAGCAGGTTTGACATGGTGATATTAGCACGGCAAAAGTTACAATCTCTATTAATAGTATCCTCAAGCGTAAGCTTAGTAACTTCAGAGCTAACCTCAAAATTAAGGCTATTATCCGCTATTCTGGTATCAGCTTTAGCATTGAGCGCCTGCCAAACCCTACCTTCTGCCCCCGCTATGAGTCAAAATCAAACGATTACTAGCAATGGTCAGTCTCAAGATTTCGATGAAGGCTATGATGAAAG
>CBETCF010000144.1:0-5836 GCA_965534785.1 uncultured Psychrobacter sp. | reverse complement strand
CAGAGCTATCCGTAACAGATACTGACCATGTTAACCTCTCAGCGACGCAAATTCCCATCGATGATAGTGGCCATAGTCTCAGCCAAATTGATGATACCCGCCAGCGTAATAAGAGAAATGACTTATTACTACGTTTGTTTTTATTAGTTGCTGCTATAGCCGCCTTAGCTTTGTTATGGCTTTTTGTCATTCAACCTAATTATATTGATGCCGCTGAGCCTGTAAAGGTAACACCAGTCATTACCGTTACTGAGCCTGAACCTATCGCTCCGATATTGACGCCTATCGAGCTGCTAGTAGCCGTTGATAATAGCGGTAGTCTCTATACTTGCAGTGCAACTGTTGGTGATACCGCTTTGCAAGAAGGCCTCAAACAAGCTTTAGTGATGAGTTTCGGTGATCAAGCTAGTATCTGTGAGTTAACTATAAAGGCCGGCGTCGCTAACAACTTGGCCAATGTCAATATTGGCTTGTTACCTAGTTTCTTTACTTTATTACGCTCCGCGCCTTTTGCTCGATTGCAGCTACAGAATGACATTATCACTATCGAATCCCCTGACGATGGGCTATCACAGCGCTTGCTAACGGATATGCGAGCTTTGGCACCTACTGCTACTATCACCACTAGCGCTCCTTTGGCTGCGACAGAAAACTATACGATGACGGAAGAAGCACCAATGCCTAATAATGATTTTGACCAGCAAAATAGCGTTGATGCCAATAATAATTTTGACTATCAAGCCAATGATAATGACAGTTTTGAGAATAGTAGTAATGGCAATTTCAATAATGGAAACAACAGCAATAGCGCTAACAACAGCTCCAATAATGGTACGGATGCTAATTTAAATAATACTGCAGTAACTAATAATAGACCTATAGGCGGCATGTCTGCAGCTGAGGCAGATGATTTAGCCAATAGCGTTATTGTTGCTGAGCAACTACGTAACGAATCCCGAGTCGAGCCCAACATAGGATCTGAATAACAAGCGCATCTTAATAACAGTAGCTTTAGCATGGACCGTATTTGTAATTCCTGTGTAATCGCAGCAAACGATATGGTCACTGAAGTTACGCGTTACCTCTCAATCATTACCTAATGTATCATTTGCACAACAGCCCTTTTATTGTGAGCTTATACCTATCCCTTTTATAATGACTTTAATTAAGTTAAACAATTACCTAACAATTAATAAGCATTGAACGATTATTGATTTGGTCAGCAACAGGACGATATCAATAGATCCTTAGCCTTATTGATATGAGTTTTTGTGTGACAACCTTGTTTGATAAACGATTAACTTAACAGTAAATTTAACATCAGTCTAAAAGCAGTAAATAATAACGATTGGAGAAATTATATTATGGATATTATTAGTCATCTAACGCGTACCGTTACCCCAGCAGTGCTAGGGGATGATAACAACCCTGCCAAAAAGAGTTTATTGGAACAGTTCTATGCCATTTTTGCTGCTCGTTTAGCAGACAATGAGACCTATAACCGTTTTGCTAACGATACTATCGCTCGTGATGATCAAGGCTTTTATGATCGAGTATGGACGGATGGTAGCCACCGCGATCAGATATCTCGCGAACTTGCTGGTAAGCACAATGTCGATGCGACAGCTGCACGTGGCTTAGTAGCAATGGCTGCCCCTCTAGCTTTTCATGAAATTAAAAGTCTAGCAGGTACTACTCCTGTACCGCAGTTTTTAAATGATAATTTAGCAAGTTACCAACACCATATCCCAGCATGGGCGGCTGCCGTAGTTCCTGCAGGTATGGTTGCTGGTGCGCCTGCTGGTAAACGTATTTCAGATACCGTTAGTACTGCGCCTCTACATCATGAAGAGGAGAAGAGCGGTAGCTTTATGAAAGCTCTATTACCTATTATCGGTTTGATTATCTTAGGTGCACTAGCTTGGGCATTGCTCAGAGGCTGCCAAGATAATCCAGAGCCAGTAGCAACGCCAGTTGTGGCTGAAGAGCAAGTAGCTAATGATGGACAAGAAGTGGTTGCTGCTGATATTGAGCCGGCCTCGCTTATGTTAGCTACAGGTGAAGCCAACACTCTATATGCTTGCCGCATGAATGTAGGTGATGAAGCGTTACAGACTAATGTAATGACTGCTTTATCTAACGCTTTCGGTGCTGAAGCTGATAAGTGTCGCGCTGACGTTGATGATAGCTTTGCTACCGATATGCCAGCTGCTGCTCAATTAGCCTCGATACTACCTATTTTCCAAAGCGTACCAGATGCTAATATGATTATTAAAGGCGATGAGATTATCGTTAATGCTGAAGATCAAGCAGTGTTAGATAAGCTAGTAGCTGATCTACAAGCAGCTGCTCCTGGCATGACCGTTAGCGCCGAAGGTCCACTAGATTTACAAGGTGAGATCGATAATAGTCTAGTGGCTGCCGATACCGCTATGAACAATTTGGGCGAAAATCCAGATCCAAGAGATGTGGCTCGTGCATTAAGCTTACAAGTTGTTAACTTTGAGCTTGATGAAGCTTTAATTCCTGATGCCAACAAGCCTTATCTCGATCGTGCGGCCCAATTGATTAAGGAAGTTCCAGGCGTAGAGCTAATGATTATTGGACACACTGACAAACAAGCTTCTAATGATTACAATATGAAGTTATCACAAGATCGTGCCAATGCCGTAAAAGACTATCTGGTATCGAAAGGGGTAGACGCTAGTAAGCTTATGACTAAAGGTATGGGCGAAACCGATCCTATAGCTACTAATGCTACCGAGCAAGGTCGTTTCCGCAACCGTCGTATCGAATTCACCGTCTATGATGAGAGTATGGACGCAGCTAATAACGGTATGGCAGTAGGTACTATGCAAGACCCAGACTTGAACCCATTAGATGCTAACAATGATGATCTCACAGTAGATGGCGATGATCGTTTATTGGATTCGAATAATACTGCAGGTACTATGGCAGATCCTGATCTAAATCCACTGGATAATAACAATGATGATGTATTGCCAGATGGCGATGATCCAAGTCAAGGAACGGCATTAGATCCAAAAGCTCAGTAATACAGTAATCTAGTTGAATAATAAGCACACAATAAAAAACTGCATCTTAGAGATGCAGTTTTTTTGTTTGTAATATCAAGTTAGAACTAGAAATTAAATCTGGAAACTAAGTCCGAAAATAATAGCTTTACTTGTAATCGGTAGGGTCTCTCAAATCAGTCAAATTACCAGTGCCATCTATATTACTGTCTAACTTTTCAGTTTGCATATTAAAAAAGGTCTGCATAACACTATGTCTGGCTTGTGACCAATACTCAAATTGCTGGCAAGTAGACTCTAGATCGCCTCGCCATTCAGGAATTTGTCCGCGCATGTTTTTGATACGTTGCTGATCAGGATAAGGCAAATCTTGTGCCGCTTCTGCCGCTTCATGTGCCGCCACTCTATCGTTACAGACTAGCGCAATATCGCAACCAGCATTAATAGCGGCACGTACCCGGTCGCTAACGTCGCCCGCTGCTTGCGCTCCTGCCATCGATAAGTCATCAGAGAATAGCACCCCATCGAACTTTAATTGATCACGAATGATGTCTTTTAGCCAAACTCTAGAAAAGCCTGCAGGTTTATTATCCACCTGCGAGAAAATAACATGCGCCGGCATTAAGGCGTCTAGCCAAGGCAAAGTTTGCGCAAAGGGCTGCATATCGTGACTCATAATCTCATCAAGACTACGTGTATCAATGGCTTCCGCGACATGTGAATCAGGCGCAACGCCGCCATGACCAGGGAAGTGCTTACCAGTAGTCGCCATACCTGCCGCGCGCATGCCACGCATGAACTGGGTAGCCAAAGCGGTGATAATTTGCGGATCTTTATGAAAACTACGATCGCCGATTACTTGGCTAATGCTATTGGTATCTAATACTGGTGCAAAGCTCATATCGATACCCACTGCCAATACTTCAGCCGCCATTAAGTAGCCACAATCATAGGCGCAGCTCAACGCTTCGCTAGGGTTTTGCTCGAATAGCTCACCCAGTTTTCCCATAGCGGGTAGTGGGGTAAAGCCTTCACGTAGCCGCGCTACTCGTCCGCCTTCTTGGTCGACACCGATTAAAATATCAGGATTATAATAACGTATATCATCACAGAGACGACGTACTTGCGCCGCGTCCTCAACATTGCGAGCGAATAAGATAATGCCGCCAACTTGAGCTTGTTCAATCAAGCTGACATCATCAGCTGTCAAAGCAGTGTTACCAATATCAATCATCAATACGCCGTACATGAGCTATTCTCCAAAACATTACTGCTCTTTATATCAGCCGCTGTAGATTCGTTCTTTTAGGCTGATTATGAGTCTAAGGATTATATTGTATACTTGAGGGTTAAATTTGAAGACCAAATTATTATACTGTCTATTATAACAGCCATTATATTAGCTATTATGCTAGTAATTGACAGACAGTTATTACCTAAGCGTTTAGGTTGAGAAAAGCTTATATCAGTAATATAGCCAGTATAAATATAATAGAAAGTTTGCTAATACAGATTGAGACAGCGCAGTATAATGAATCATGATAATATTGATTGATTTTTTATAATACACTCAGTGACATTAGCATTTAAGCTTTAAGCAATAACTTATTAAAAATGGGCTTTTGCCAAAAATGGCTACCAAGTATAGCTATATAGTAATGGACTGCTCTTTATATTTTTACTTAAGATAAAACTTAAGACAACTAGGTAGATATGATGAAAAAACAACCCGCACAATGGTTACTAAGCATTGCCTCAATTGGTGTCGTCGGCGCTATATTGACCCAGAGCTATGGTACAGCCGTGGCCAATACCGATACCGAAAGTTTCGTACAAACCCCTGAGCAGAAGATTACTACTCGGCAAGTGGCCGCTCTTCTGGATCGCAGCCATTATTTGAACCAGCCTCTCAATACTGAGATGGGTAGCAAGATTTTGGATATGTATATCGATAGCTTAGACCCTAACCATACGCTGTTTTTGCAAGCGGATGTCGATGAGTTTAAGAAAAAATATGCCGATGATTTTGGTAATCGACTCAAGCGTGGGGATCTATCAGCGGGTGTTGATATCTTTGAGCGCTATCGTAAACGCTCAAGTGAATATTTTGATATCGCGAATAAGATGCTCAAAACTAAAATTGACTTGACCGGTAATGAGACTATTATTCTTGACCGCGAAAAACTGCCTCACTTTAGCACCAAAAAAGCTCAGCGCGACTATTGGGCGCGTCAGCTTAAGTTTCAACTGATGAGTATTACTTTGGGTCAAGAAAGCGAAAAAGCCAAAGAAAAAGTCTTTTTAGATGATCCAGATATTACTCGCGGTCAGGATTTAGTTCGTGATGATCAACGCACACCAAGTGAGATTTTGCTCAATCGTCTAACCCGGCAGCAGGGGCAGATGGAGCGTCTCAAAGATGACGAGATCATGGAGACCGTGCTCAATACTGCCATGCTCACTTATGATCCGCACAGTAATTATTATGCCCCAGTGCAAGCCAATGAGTTGCAGATTCAATCCAGCTTACAGCTCGAAGGTATTGGCGTCTCCATTCGTCCCGATCGTAAAAACCCAGATTACACTCGTATTGTCACCTTAGTAGACGGTGGCCCTGCTGCTAAGACCGGCCAAATTAAACCAAATGACTTAATTATCGGTATCGCTAAAGATGGCAAGACCATGACCGATGTCATCGGTTGGTCAACTCGTGAGATTGTCAGTCTTATACGTGGCAAACGCGGTACTTCTGTCACTCTAAAATTGCGTCAGCCTAATACTCCTGATGCTAGCGCTCGTAC
>CBETCF010000143.1:0-5848 GCA_965534785.1 uncultured Psychrobacter sp. | reverse complement strand
AATCGATTGGCTACTGGCATAACTTCATGATGAATACCATGGTTATCGACGATTTCTACCGCACCGCCATCCGCTGCTTCCCAATCATCATTGAGATAAAAAACGGCTGAGATAACGCGTTCATCACGACCAGCAGGATTGTCGCTATGCCATTGATAGCCAAAGCCGATCGGGTAGCAAGCGTAATGTGCTTCGCTGTGACGAATGCCAGTATATAAGCTACGGTTTAAAACGTTAGCCAGCTCATTGATGCTTTGTAAATAGTAAAAACCTGCAAAAAAGTCCTTATTGATCCAGCGAATTTTGTCACCACGTATATGGCTAAGGCGAATACCAGCAGTCAGTTGTGCTTCTCGATAATCGATAAAACCACTTTCTGCTTGCAGGGCTAACAGCGCTTTATCCTCAAAGACATTATCTATAATTATCCAGCCTTCTAAAGCCAACTTATCTAGCTCGCTCTCGCCCAGATTTTCTGCCCAGTCAACTGCAAAATCAGTGTATTGTAGGGCCTGTTGCGTTGAGGTGCTGGCATCATCAAGACAACTATCAGGGTCAGGAATGAGTAGAGGAGGATTATTTTTTCCTATAGGCTCGGCGACGACTAGGTTTTTTAGGTCTGAATCGACTACTTCAATATTACCAATAATCGCTGTCATCTGTTACTCCCATAAAAAAGCTAATGATCGCATCCGTTATCTTTGCCAAGCACTTGTCAGTCAAAGCTCAATTATCAAAACCATTACTAAAAGCACTGATAACTTTTACTCCGTATATGCTACCATAGATGCAATTTTCCGCACTTAAACTTTTTAGATTACGAACTATACCTTATGAATTATAAACATGCCTACCACGCTGGTAACTTTGCCGATGTGGTCAAACACATTTTATTAGTACAACTGCTAAACCAGTTAAGCCAAAAAAACAAACCTTTTTATACCCTCGATGCCTACGGCGGCCGCGGCTTGTATTCGCTTGGCAGCGAAGAAGCACGTAAGACTGGTGAAGCTAAAGGCGGTATCCAAGCTTTGTTAAAAGCGACTGATATCGATATGGAAAAAGCACCAGCCGCTGTCAAAGACTATATGGAAGGCATCAAGCAAGCCCGCTTTACTTATGACAGTAAAGTCTATCCGGGTTCACCTTGGTGGATTGCTCATCATGTCGAAAAGAACCCTGAAGGTGGCGTGCGCGGCGAAGCTTTTGAAGCCAAAGCTAGTGAGTATGATGCGCTGAATTATCAGTTGCATAAACTGCCCATTGGCATTCATCATCGTGATGCTTTTGAAGGTATTCGCGCTGTCATTCCACCCGCTGAGCGCCGTGGCCTGATTTTCTTAGATCCTCCATACGAGCAAGAACATAAAGACTTTACTCGTCTGATTGATCTGCTAGTCGCCTCTTATAATAAGTGGCCACAAGGCACTTATGCGCTATGGTTTCCCATCAAAAACGTTGAAGCGGTAGAGCTATTCTATAAAAAGCTTAAACGTACGGAAATGCGTCGTCAGCTGATTTGCGAGCTTAATATTTATCCTAATGATGTAGCAGTTGGTCTTAATGGCACCGGTATGCTCATTATCAATCCGCCTTGGCAGTTCGATAATCAGGCGCGTGAAATATTACGCTTTCTGCAACCCGCTCTAAAAGTCGCTGATGCACCCAACATGACTCCTGATAGTGCGACCAATGTGCGTTGGTTGGTTGGCGAATAAGGAGAACTCTATGAGTACTGACATAAGTAAGAATAAGCGGATTGATGAAGCGGCTAGCGGCAGTGTTGGCCAAGTAGTCGAGCCGCCACTTAATGAGAATTTGGATCATATTAGCGATAGCGCTGCGACTCAGCCGCCTTACATTGATGAGCACGAATTTAATATTCGTTTGGCAGACAATGATGATTATGAAGGTCTAACCTTTGAGGTGATCGAAACCGAGGTCGCTGAAGGCGAGCAAGTAGTCAGTCGCGGGGTGTATTTAGCGCCGAACCTCATTACCACCTTATCTTTGTTGTCAGGCTTTTATTCCATTTTAGCCAGTACCAGTGGCGAGTTTTATAAAGCCGCTTTAGCGATATTTTTATCGGCTATTTTGGATGGCGCTGATGGGCGCGTAGCACGAATGCTCAATGCGCAAAGCCCCTTTGGTGAGCAGTACGATTCTTTAGCTGATCTATTAGCTTTTGGGATTGCACCTGCGATCTTGGTTTATAGTTTTGCGCTAGAGCCATTAGGGCGTATCGGTTTAGGCTGCGCTTTTGTGTTTACCGCTTGCGGCGCCTTTCGTTTGGCACGCTTTAATGTGCAAGTTGGTATCGTTGATAAAAAGTATTTTGTGGGTCTGGCAAGTCCGCTTGCGGCTATCTTAGTTACTGCTGCAGTAATGGTGGCCATCGATCATAATGAGTGGGTCGGTCAGTATGATAGTTTAATGATGATGTTATTTGCCGCTTGGGTGGTTATTTGCGGTCTGCTAATGGTTAGCAACGTCAAGTATTACAGCTTTAAAGAGTTCGATAAAAAGAAAGTACCATTTGTAGTACTAATTATTGGGGTATTAGTGCTTAGTATTGCTATTTATGACATACCGGTTGGCATATTAGCTATCGGTATCATTTATGCCTTGTCAGGTATTGTGACCACTATAAAAGCTAAGGTGTAGTGGCATAACCAACTGAATAGTAATGAATAAATGTAGCAAAAAGCCGCTTATCTCATAAGCGGCTTTTTTATGTTTAAACGTCTAGTTGTGACTTGATACTTAGATTAACTTTTCAGCGATTTGTTGTAGATGATGGTGCAAAATAATAGGGTCTATAGGTTTGTGCAACACTTTAGGGTTAATAAGCTTTGTCGCTTTAAATAACTTAGGTGAAGTGTTAGCGGTAAGAATAATAAAAGACGTCGAGTTAGACAGTGCGGTCTCACTGAGATCTTGAATAGCCAAGATGACTTGTTCACCAGTTTCGTTGTTCGCTAAGCGATAGTCGGAGATGACAATATCTGGTTGATGCGTTTTAAAAGCCGCGACCGCCTCAGCTAGCGTTTTAGCGACGAAAACTTTACAGCCCCAGATCTCTAACAATAGCTGCATTGATTTACTAACGATAGCGTCATCATCGACTACTAGTACTGTTTTACCTGGCAAATAATCGACTACGTTACGGCTATAAAAAATATTGTTATCACTCTTTTCACAAATAGGGAGCGCTATTGAAAACTGTGAGCCTTTATTTAACTCAGATTTTATTTGCACATCAGTTTTTAACAATCTAGCCATTCCTTTAACAATAGCAAGCCCCAACCCCAACCCTTGATTGGTGACATTGTTACGCTCTATTTGATAAAAAGAGTCAAATATGTGTTCAATCTCCATCGGTGTCAAACCGCTACCGGTATCCCATATGCATATACGGCAGTAATCTAACGACAGCGATTGGCTATTGATAGGCAGTTTACGCACACCAATTAAGATACCACCTTTATCAGTGTAACGAATGGCATTACTAATTAAGTTTCTTAGTATCAACGCTATCATAATAGGGTCAGTCATCACATAAAGAGTGGTAGGTCTGAAACGTAGGGTAAGCTGCTTATTCTGCGCTTGTATGCCAAACTCATCGACTAAGTTTTGGATAATACTATTAAGCTCAGTTGGTACAAAATGAGGAATCATCTCACCTGTCTCTAAGTGAGCATAATCTAATATCGAGTTGAGCATTTCACGGCTAGATTGGCTAGCAGAACTGGCATAATCTACGATTTGAGCTTGCCGAGTATCAAGGTTAGTATCTTTGAGGGCTTCAATAAATAGACTTAAGGCTTGAACAGGCTGACGCAGATCATGACTGGCCGCTGCCAAGAGTTGAGTTTTGGCTAAGCTAGCCTTTTCTACTTGTCGAGTTCTGATTTGCAACCGTGTCACTAGGTTATTGTTTTCTAGATAGGTCAAAATAGCTTTAAGCGTATTGGTTGAAGTATATTTGGCGAAGAAAATATCGAAAAAAAGCAGTACTATGATCGCAAACGCTAAAATAATAAATCCGATATCGCCTGTATATAATAGAAGAAACCCCCACATAAATATGCTAGGTAACACATAGGCAATGTAAACTCGCCAAAACATAGCTAGGCTTGAGATACCGCCACTCAGTAGACCCAAATGCAGACCTAAAAGTACAATGACTTGGGTAGAATTCTGTATATCAGTGGTAAACGCTTTGCCAATAGCTAATGCCCATAGACAAGCATTCGCTAGAGCACAGATAAATGTCACGCTATAAACCGCATAGTGTGCCAAATAGTGATCATCATTATTAGCAGAGGGTGAAGGTACTTTATAGGTCAAGCTAAAAAAGGAGCAATTAGGCTTAATGGATAGATGTTGATTAGGACTATTTATAGAGGGTTGACCTTCGAGACTAAGGTTAAGATTTTTATGGTTATCGGTAATGGTGTTTGCTAAAACCTTAATTCTTTGCCAATTTAACCAACAGACATAAAGGATAATGATATGGAAAAATATCCAAATAAATATTAATATTTTTGCCGCATTCATCTCTATAAGCGGTACACGGGATAGCATAGCTATAAATACAGGTAAGAAAAGGACCATCGTAGTAAGAAAAAATAAAGCTAATGCCGCAAATATTCTTTTTAAGAATTTTATACTCAGGTTGTCAGGTCTTTCAAGTATAAGTCTTACAGATAGCCATAACACTCCTATTACTATCGCGTGATAAGCTAACCAGATAATATTTAGGGTTTGTTGATTAACACTCAAATCGTGACTTACCAACATAACCGCAAAAAAACAAATACTGGTAAAAATAGCACCTAGTAATGCTAAAGGTAAATTCCTTAGTAGTAGTCTAATTTGGGCTGCTAAGACGAGCTTATGATTATAGGTAACAGGGATTCTGCTAGGAAGGGTTTCAATGTCGTCTTTATACATAGTCAGTCACCTGTGCCTCATAAGTCTTGTAGAAATATGCTTGGATAGACTCTCACAGACAAAGCGGCGCTATTCTTGCCTAGCAATATAACCCGCTTGCTGAGCTACAATAATGATCTTGGTGCGATTATGAACTTCAAAGTGATCCATTAGGGCAGCAACATGATTACGAATAGTGTTCTCACTTAATGACAGTTTATCTGCAATATACTTATTGCTATGACCCTCTGCCATAAGGGTTAACACTTCTAGTAATCGAGTACTTAATATGGCTTTGGGTTCGGTTACGATAGATGAGGACTGCCTCTGAGAATGGTTGTTTTTGATCGATAGACGGTTAAGTAACAACGATTGAACAGTACTACAAATGATCTTAGGGTCGGTGCTCTTGTGCAAAAAACAACTAGCGCCTAATGCTAAGGCTCTGTTGATCTCCTCATGATTGCTGACAGCAGACAGCAGCATAATACGCGCATGCGGCCAGCGCTGTTGCAAGATAGTCATACCATCAATACCGTTGAGCCCTGGCAGACAAATATCTAATAATATGACGTCAATCTCTTCATCCAGGTCTGTCACGTCACTTATTTTTTCAATTTCAATGATATCAGCGTCTACTTTATTCTCTAGGATAAGACGTAGTCCCGCTCGGAACAGGGCATGGTCATCTACTAATAAGACAATTTTTTTTGTTTTCATGTGCTATATCCATTAGCCACTTTATCTGTATTTTCCTACCGTTCATTCTTATTAGTACATTTGTACTATTATCAATAGCAGATTCCTTACTTACAATAAGTAACATTATGTTAAGTAATGTTTGAAAAAGTTACTTAATTATATTGTCTTTAACGAATACGCCTTATAAAAAAACATTTTTTGACACTCAGCA
>CBETCF010000142.1:0-5890 GCA_965534785.1 uncultured Psychrobacter sp. | reverse complement strand
AGCGCTTTAAACATTGTATCTATTTAAACCCTAGTCGCTTGATTAAAACAAAAACGCCTTAATAACATAACTATTAATTGGCAATTGAACAACCAGCAATATCCATGACTTCAGCAATACCAATGATTAATGACTCAATACTCGATAGATGGTGATATGAATGGCAAAAACGTCCGGAAAACGCTTTATGAAGCTTGCAGGTATGACCGCAAGCATTGCAGGCAAAGCCGCTAAAAACTCTTTAAAGCACCTCTCCAGTGACGAAGAAAAACGTCTACTAGCACGCTCAGAATTAATGCAAGACGTCGGTATTCAAATCGCAGGAACGCTAGGCGAGATGAAGGGTGCAGTAATGAAGGTCGGTCAAATCGCCTCGCAGTATAAAGACGTTTTTCCACCTGAGGTAGCTGCCGCACTTGAGAAGCTACAGAATGATGCGCCGCCTATGCCTTACTCACAAATACGCAGTCAAGTAGAGCGTGAGCTAAAAGCGCCTATCGATGAGCTATTTGCTGAGTTTGAAGAAATCCCTTTTGCAGCGGCTTCTATTGGTCAAGTACATAAAGCTACCTTGCCTTCTGGTCAGAATGTAGTGGTCAAAGTACAATATCCTGATGTCGATAAAAACTGCGATAGCGATCTAAAACAAGTACGTATGGCCCTTAAGATCGCTGGCGTGCTCAATATGAGTCGTGAGTTGCAGAATCAATTATTTGATGAGATACGCGATAGCCTACATGATGAGCTCGATTATATTAAGGAGGCTCATAATTTAAGAGTCTTTGGCGCGTTTCATGCTGACGATACGGGGCTTATTATTCCCAAAGTCATCGGCAGTCATTCCTCAAAACGCATCTTGACCTTGACTGAAGAGATGGGTGAGACCTTAGTGGTGGCGGCTACTTGGGACAATGAAATCAAGCAAAAGATAGCTGAACGCTTATTCCACTTTAGCGCCGGACAGCTTTTTAACTTATACCGGATGCATTGTGATCCGCATCCAGGTAACTTTGCTTTTCGGCCTGATGGTAGCGTAATAGCTTATGATTTTGGCGGAATTCGCAGCTATAGTGATAGTGAAGTAAAGTTGTTCAAGCGCTTTGCTACACATGCCGTTAGGTCTGATGTGACCGCTCTTGAGCAAGATTTGATCGCTTTAGGGATTCGCCGTGAGGATGAAAAAGAAGTTCCGAGTGAGTTTTATCAAGAGTGGCTTGCTATTGGTCTTAAGCCTTTATCTATTTCTCCCTATCAAGAAGGAGAGTTTGACTTTGCGAACAGCCAAGTGCATCACGAAGCTATTGCTCAAATGCGCACCTCGCTGAAGTATTTCGGTCAATTTCAACCTTCAGCAACCACTATGATGCTCGATAGAACGGTCTCAGGACAATACTGGAACTTGGTGAACTTAGGCGTTAAGATCGATCTTTCCTCACTGGTTCATGATTATTTATAAGTAGAAATAGTATAAAAAGCCACTATATATGTAAGGCATGACCGCAGCGATCACAGAACTCAGCGTTTACCGCATGACCAAATTTACCACAGTTTGGGCATGCTATAGGATTAAGCTGCGGACGCATATTACGGGCGAGCTCAGCGGTAAAAATACCCGTTGGTACCGCGATAATGGAGTAACCCGTTATCATGACCATAGATGCGATGGCCTGCCCTATTGGCGTTTTCGGTGACATATCGCCATAACCGGTAGTAGTCACTGTGACAACGGCCCAATAAATAGAGACTGGTATGCTAGTAAAGCCATTTTCTGGGCCTTCTACTACATAAATAATAGAGCCAAAAATGGTCACTAGCAGTACTAAAGATAAGAAGAAAACAGTAATTTTTTGCTGACTGGTCTTCAGCGCTGATGCCAAGAACCCCGCTTGCTGCATGTAAGCTTTGAGCTTGAGTACTCTGAATACCCGCAGAATACGCAGTATGCGAATAACCAGTAAGTACTGTACGCCGACGAATAACAAACTCAAATAACTCGGTAGCACGGACAATAAGTCCACTATTCCAAAGAAGCTAAAAGCGTAACGCAAGCGATTAGGTGCTGAAAAAAGTCTTAAGCCATATTCAATAGTGAATAGAATAGTAAAAAACCATTCCGCATAAAAAAATATGGTGCCATATTGCAGACGCATATAGAGCACGCTGTCAAGCATAACCACAGCGACACTAGCCAAAATGGCAATCAATAATACGATGTCAAAAAGCTTACCTAAGCGTGTATCTGTACCTTCGATGATGACATGGATACGGTTACGTAAATGGGTAATGGCTTCAGCGGTTGGTTGCTTCATAGAATCTAGGGCTTAAGTGAGAGTGTCAGTCTGATTAGGGCGGCGAAAGATGAATTGGTCAAAATAACCCGAAGTAGTTTATAATATTGCCTATTCATCAATGTAAATTTCTGAACCGACTCATATAATAGACAGGTTGTCACAGTGTAGCAAAAAATGGCTTTCAACAATATACAAATCGCACACTGAGACGTAAGCTATTTAAGTAAACTTTAAGGATGTAAT
Organism: uncultured Psychrobacter sp.; assembly: GCA_965534785.1. GTDB lineage: Bacteria > Pseudomonadota > Gammaproteobacteria > Pseudomonadales > Moraxellaceae > Psychrobacter. The sequence continues at coordinate 3,356 of CBETCF010000142.1, read as the reverse complement.
ATGGCAGGTCATTCAAAATGGGCAAACATTAAACACAGAAAAGCCCGTCAAGATGCGGTAAGAGGCAAAGTATTTACCAAAATAATTCGTGAGATTGTCTCAGCTGCTAAGCAAGGCGATCCTGATCCTGACAAAAACCCACGTTTGCGCGCGGTAATCGAAAAAGCGCTGTCTGTCAATATGACCCGAGACACCATTAATCGTGCTGTCGATCGCGGTGCCGGCGGTGGCGATAATGAAAACATGGAAGAAGTCAGTTACGAAGGCTACGGCGTCGGCGGCGTGGCAGTATTACTAGAAACTATGACTGATAACCTCAATCGTACTGTCAGTGAAGTACGTCATGCTTTTACCAAAAATGAAGGCAATTTAGGAACTACCGGTTCAGTCGCTTATCTATTTACCAAGCGCGGTGAGATTCGTTTCGATGATGTCAGCTTAGAAGATGAGGTAATGCTAGCTGCGTTAGACGCTGGGGCATTAGATGTGGAAAACGATGGCGAATCATTAGTAGTCATTACTGAGTGGGAAAGTTTTGGTAAAGTCAAAGATGCACTTAATCAAGCCGGTTTGGTCTCTGATAATGCTGAGGTTACTATGGCCGCTTCAATGAGTGCTGAGATTGATAATGTCGATGACGCTGAAAAAGTTATGAAAATGATCGATATGTTAGAGGATATCGATGATGTACAAGAAGTTTACAGCAATGTGCACTTCACCGATGAGGTTATGGCGCAGTTAGAGGCACAATAATTCTACAGCCTGTCCTCACCTGAAAATAAGTATAAGATTTATCGGTAACAAAACAGGCCAAACGTTATAAGCGTTTGGCCTGTTTTTATTGGCTTAGGTATTGGCTTAGCAGTAAAGCTACTTTTTAAATTCTACACTTTACGCCTTCAAGCGCTAGTAAGTACTCTTTTTTATCAAGGCCACCGGTATAGCCACCTAGCTTACCATCACTGGCAATGACTCGGTGACAAGGAATGATCAAGCTAAAAGGATTTTTACTATTAGCATTGGCAACCGCTCGAAAGGCCTTGGGATTACCAATGCGACTGGCTAAAGTGGCATAGCTTATCGTTTCACCATGCTTAATCTCTTGTAAGGCTCGCCAAACCTGTTGCTGAAACTTAGTACCCAATGACAAATCCAATGGTAGCTCGAAATTTTTTCTTTCTTCCAAGGCATATTGATCGATTTGGGCGATAGTTTTGATTAGCAAAGCTTGAGCAGGATTATTTATGCTTAGGCTATTTTTATCGACAAATTTAAAGTCGTTATCGGTTAATTTATAATACTTCTTGAGCTTGCTAAATGATTTCGAGTCTGTCCACCACTGATCCTTATCAAGCCAGCTCACCTCGACAAGCTGTGGTTGCTCTTTGTTAGTTGAGCTTGTATCGGCCTCTGTCACCATCAAAACCAAGTGATAAGTTTGCAAATTTGTCGTGGTAACTAGCATCATTACTCCTTACTCTCAAATCGCAATATTTTAAGCGCCATATTTAAACGCTAAGCTTCAACCTCTACTCTTGCTCATCGGTCTCAAATAGCGCGGCAACAAACTGCTTCGGACTAAACGAACGCAGATCATCAATGGACTCGCCCACCCCAATATAGCGAATAGGCACATCCGTGGTTTCAGCAATATTGAAGACTACCCCGCCTTTAGCAGTACCATCAAGCTTAGTAATAGTAATACCGGTTAGCGGTACAACTTTATTGAATAGCTCGACTTGATTAATCGCGTTTTGACCGGTACCTGCATCGAGTACAATCATACCTTCATGCGGCGCGCTCTCATCGGCCTTACGCATCACACGTACTACTTTTTCAAGTTCTGCCATCAGATGAGTTTTATTTTGCAAGCGCCCAGCGGTATCAGCTATTAATACGTCAATATTTTTGGCCTTCGCTGATTGCATAGCATCAAAAATAACTGAAGCGCTATCAGAACCATGACCTTGCGCCACTACTGGAATGTTATTACGATCACCCCAAATCTGTAGCTGCTCAGTAGCGGCGGCGCGGAAAGTATCACCAGCGGCTAGCATTACCGATTTTCCTTCCGCTTGTAGACGCTTGGCCAGCTTACCGATAGTTGTGGTTTTGCCGACACCATTGACCCCTACCACCAAAATAACGAAAGGTTTTTTGCTAGTATCAATAACTAATGGCGCAACCTTTGGCGCTAAAATATCGACCAGTTCGCTTTGTAAGGCTTTATATAAAGAATGAGCATAAATCAAATCGCCGCGAGTGGTCTGCTCAGTGAGACTTTTGATAATACGGTTGGTCGCGTTTACACCGATATCCGCTACCAATAATTGATCTTCTACTTCTTCTAGCAGCTCATCGTCAATCTCTTTACCACCGATAAGAATACTGACCATACCTTCAGCCAAATTCTTACGTGACTTACTGAGACCTGACTTCATTCGGTTGAACCAACTGCCTTTTTGACGGCCTGTAGGCTCCTCAGTCGTTGACTCATTCTGTACTTCAGCTACTGACGTAATGCTAGGGCTAGTATTATCTTTGCTAGAGCTTGAAGTCTCACCCAATTGCTCTTGCAGTGGCATCTGTGGCAGCGCCACTTTAGCTGAGTCATTAGTGGCTTTATTAGCATTAGATGTATTATCAGTGTCAACATCAGTGTCTTTGACATTGTGATCACTGATCGCTATTTCCGCAGGTTGGCTTGGTGCTTGCTCTGCTGCTGAGCTATCAGTTTCAGGCGATAAAATAGGTGAACCCAACGCTATATTACCCACTTGCGTAGCATTAGCGGCCTTTTCAGAGGCACTTGGTTGGTCAGCAGCTCTATTAACCTCGTCATTGTTATTAGCCGTCTCGGACTCATCAATAATAGCTACCGATTGCGCCGGCAAACTGGGTAAGGTAATATCATCGTCATCTAGATCATCAAAGTCGCCATCTAAGTTGATGACTACACGATTGGGATTATCAGCATTGTTCATAGGTTTGCCCTAAAATTTATCAAATTATTAATATGGTTTTAGCTAGTTTGGTTCTTATGAAAAATTGCTATTGCAGCGTTTACTAGTTTGGTGAGGTTTGCCTTAGTTTATCATAATTCAGCTATAGCTCATTGATGACAGTTATATTTGCTTGTAATTGCTTGCTTGTCATTATTAGCGTTTCATTAATAGTCAGCGCTCATTTGCTAAAATGGAATCTAATAGCGGTTAGCAAAAGTGAGACAAGTCACGAGATCTTAGCTTAAGATTTGGACACAAAACTCTGACCTTAGTTTTAGTAAGATTCGCCTATGCTTAGGGCGTGTGATTTATAGTCATGAAAATTGTAGTTATAGAGCTTATAGTCATACA
>CBETCF010000141.1:0-5900 GCA_965534785.1 uncultured Psychrobacter sp. | reverse complement strand
TGGTTCAGGTTCAATACTAGGCTCTATCAACACCTCAGTTGTTTGCAAATCACTTATGACTTCAGATGGTTTGGCTGCTGCATAATTAGCTTCGCTTTCTATAAATGGCTCAACTCTTTGAATAGGATCATCGTTATACTGAATATCATTACTTTCAAGTTCAACGTTCTCACTATCGAGCTCTTTACTCTGTAAATTATGACTGTCTAAACTTTCACTATCTATACCTACACTTTCAAAAGTCTGCTCGTCATGGCTTTGCTCAAAATCTTGCTCAGGACTTCGTTGATAATCCACTTCGTAAGCCGCCGAGTCAGGCGCAGCAGTGACCACGTGATCTATCGAAGCAATAGTGTTTTCAACGTTACTGATCTTAGCAATGCTAGGAGTCAATATCTCATCAATAGGCAAGGGACGAAAGGCCAGCAGACGCAAAATGCACATCTCCAGCGCTTGCATAGGCGTGCTAGCCAGCTTAATACTTTCACGAGCTTGCACCACGATTTCATAATAGAGTTGTAACACATCGGGGCTAATATGCTGAGCCAAAGTACTTATCGTCTGCGCTTGCGCTTCATTGACGTTTAACGCAACCTCAGGCAATAGCTGAGTCAACGCCAATTGATGTAATAATTCAGCCAGACCGTCAAACATACTAGAAGCATCGACCATTTGCGCGCGCATCTGCTCAATATGAGCGGCTACCGCACTTTTATCATGGTTGTAGATATCAGTAATTAAATGAACTAGGTCTGCTGCATCAATCAAACCTAACATGGCATTGACGGTGACATCATCAAGCGCCCCTTGACCAAAAGCAATAGCTTGATCGGTCAGTGACATCGCATCACGTACCGAGCCTTTGGCAGCGCTAGCCAATTGCCAAAGAGCGGGCTGGGTGAACTCAATCTGTTCTTGGGTCAATACATTAGCTAAATGCTCACTTAGCAGGGTCTGCGGTAAAGGGCGCAATACAAACTGCAGGCAGCGCGAGATAATAGTAATAGGTAGCTTTTGTGGATCAGTAGTGGCTAACAAGAATTTTACATGTTCAGGAGGCTCTTCTAAAGTCTTAAGCAAGGCATTAAAACTATGCGTCGATAGCATGTGCACTTCATCGATAAGGTAGACTTTATAACGCCCTTGGCTTGGCGCATAAGGCACATTATCTAAGAGCTCACGAGTATCTTCAACTTTGGTACGGGAAGCCGCATCGATTTCAATTAAATCAATGAAACGGCCTTGATCAATGGCCACACAATTATCACAGACTCCGCACGGCGTACTAGTAATACCGGTATCGCAGTTTAAGCACTTGGATAAAATACGCGCAATAGTCGTTTTACCAACGCCGCGAGTCCCAGTAAACAGATAAGCATGATGCAGACGGTTATAGTCAATAGCGTTAATTAACGCTTGCGAGACATGCGTCTGCCCTACTAACTCATGAAAGTTTTTGGGTCGATATTTACGTGCTAAGACTTGGTATTGTTGCGACATAGCCATCCAGTATTAAATAAGAGTGCCAAATTATTATTCGTATTCAAGATATTTTTAGAGTGCTTAGTATAGCAAAAAGCCAGAGCATTCGTCTGGCTTGTTACGGTTATAGCTTTTAATTATTTAATACTAATCAGTGATGACTAGTCCACTTTACGGCGCATGTGCGGGAATAAAATCACGTCACGGATACTAGCAGAATCGGTAAATAACATCACTAATCGATCGATACCGATACCCTCGCCTGCCGTTGGCGGCAAGCCATAAGATAATGCTTCGATATAGTCTTCATCAAAGTGCATAGCTTCGTCATCGCCCGCATCTTTTTCGGCGACTTGGCCACGAAAACGCTCAGCCTGATCAGCAGGATCATTTAGCTCACTAAAGCCATTGGCTAACTCACGACCACCGATGAACAGCTCAAAGCGATCGGTAATCTCAGGATTATCATCGTTACGGCGTGCGAGCGGTGAAGTCTCAGCTGGATATTCGGTGATGAAAGTAGGCTGACGCAATTGATGCTCAGCGGTTTCCTCAAAGATAATAGTGATAAGCTTACCCACACCAAAGACATCATTCACTGGCTGCTTTAAGGTGTTAGCCACATAATCTGCTAAATAGTCGCGATCATTGATACGGCTCATATCAAAGTTTTCGGCATATTGCGCGATAGCATCAGACATCGATAAACGAGCGAAAGGAGCTTTTAAACTAATCGCTTCTTCTTGATAAGTCAGCTCAGTAGAACCCAAGATATCGATAGCTAGCTTATTGAATAGACGCTCAGTCAAATCCATCAAGTCATGATAATCAGCGTAAGCTTGATAAAACTCAATCATAGTAAATTCAGGATTATGACGCGTTGATACCCCTTCGTTACGGAAGCTACGGTTGATCTCAAATACTTTTTCAAAACCGCCTACTACTAAGCGTTTTAGATATAACTCTGGAGCAATACGCAAGTATAAAGGCATATCAAGCGCATTATGATGGGTTTCAAACGGACGTGCTACAGCGCCGCCTGGTATTGGATGCATCATTGGCGTCTCAACTTCCATAAAACGCTCGTCAAGCATAAACTGGCGAATACCGCTAATCACTTGGCTACGAATCATAAAAGTGTCGCGCGTGGTCTCATTAGTCATCAAATCTAAATGACGATTACGATAGCGCGCTTCGACATCTGCTAGGCCATGGAATTTATTCGGCATCGGACGCAATGCTTTGGTTAGTAGCGTGAACTCTTCAATATGCACATATAGATCGCCTTTACCTGAGCGACCGATATAACCTGAAACCCCAACAATATCGCCCAAATCTAGTGACTTAATGCTCGCTAGCGTCTCTGGATCTAACTCTTTACGTGCTACGTATAATTGAATACGGCCTGTCATATCTTGAATAACAATAAATGAGCCACGGTTGAGCATCACTCGCCCAGCGACATTAACTTGAGTCTTTTCGCCATTAGCGGCTTTTTCTTCGATCTGTTGCTTGTCGATGCCTTCAAAAGCAGTTTGCAAATCCTGCGCATAATCGGTGCGTTTAAACTGGTTAGGATAAGGCTGTTTACCAGAAGCGCTGATATCATCAAGCTTCGCTTGCAATTGAGCAATAAGCTCATTAGCTTCTTCTAAGGTAGGCGCTTGCTCTTCTTGAGCTTGATTATTTTGATTGTTCTTTGACATAAAGTTCTCAAATTTAAGGGTTTTATTTATATTTAAGTCTAGTTAAGATTATAAACGAGCAAAGATTCAAATTAGGTAATACTACTCGCCACCAATACTAGCCATAAGATCGGCCTGGTGCTCGCGTAATAACGCATCAAGGATTTCATCTAAATCACCTTCCATGATCGAATCAAGCTTGTACAAAGTTAAGTTGATACGATGATCGGTCATGCGCCCTTGCGGGAAGTTATAAGTACGAATACGTTCGCTGCGATCGCCACTACCTACTAAGTCGCGACGGATAGAGTCTGCAACATCGACCTGCGCTTGCACTTTGGCTTGCTGAATCTTGGCGACCAACATTTTCATTGCGTGAGCACGGTTTTTATGTTGACTGCGTTCTTGCTGACACTCTACCACAGTACCGGTCGGTATATGGGTTAAGCGCACCGCTGAATCAGTAGTGTTAACGTGCTGACCACCAGCGCCACTTGAGCGAAAAGTATCCATTTTAAGATCGGCAGGATTGATATCAACGCTATCATCAATCTCAACTTCCGGCATAACCGCTACTGTACAAGCTGAGGTATGCACGCGACCTTGGCTCTCGGTCTCAGGAACCCGCTGCACTCGGTGCGCACCCGACTCAAACTTTAGACGTCCGTAGACACTATTACCAGAGATGCGACTAATAATTTCTTTATAGCCGCCATGCTCGCCCTCATTCGCGGATAGCACTTCTAAAGTCCAGCCTTGCGCTTGCGCATACTTTTGGTACATACGGAACAGATCACCTGAGAAAATAGCGGCTTCATCGCCACCAGTACCGGCACGAATCTCTAGGAAAGCGGGTACTTTATCATTAGGATCTTTTGGCAGCATCATGACATTAAGATCTTCTTCCATCTTAATTATTGCATCACGAGCACTATCAATCTCATCCTGCATCATCTCTTTCATATCAGGATCTGAGGCATCCTCAAGCATAGCTTCGGCATCGGCTTGATCTTTTTCAGCGCGTCCGTAATTCAACCACAGAGTAGTAATATCCATCAAATCGCTGTGCTCAACGGATAGCTCACGAAATGTATTATTGTCGCTAATGACACTGGGATCAGATAATAAGGCGGTGACCTCTTCATAACGGTCTACCATTTGGTCTAAGCGTAAGCGTAAGGATTCTTTCATAAAAAGGCTTTTATTCGAATAATTAAATTAAGACCGCGATTATAGCAAATTTTTACGCTTAAATTAAAACCACTAAGTAATCTTCTGTTTTAAACTCAAAATCTCTCTCACTAAGCTAGCCCTTAACAACAAAGCAAAAAATAGCTAAGATTGCTCTTAGCTATTTTTAATATAAAAGTCATACTCCAATCAAAGCTAATTTACACTTTGCGTACTAGTACTGACCCGATAGAGTAACCGGCACCAAAGGAACAAATAACACCTAAGTCACCAGATTGTAGCTCGTCCTTGTAACGATGGAAGACCACCATAGGACTAGAAGAGCTAGTATTGGCAAACTCAGCGATAACACTGGGCACGATAGACTTGTCAGCCTCTTTACCCATTACGGTACGTAATATTAGATCGAGCATATTGGCATTGGCTTGGTGTAGCCACATCATTTTGACATCGCTTGCTGGAATGTCATTTTCTTTTAAATGCTCAATAATGATCTGTGACACTTTTGGACAGACTTCGCGGAAGACCTTACGACCATTTTGCAAAAACAACTTATCAGTGACTGGTGCTTTAATATCTGGATACATCTCAGTCTCAGCAGCCAAAAACTCTGAGCGATCCATAAAGCCATATTCGTTTTTGATATTCGTTGAGAATTCAGTAAATAGCTTACTATTTAAGATCTCATAGCCTTTTGGCGTGTCTAAATCTTCCACGATACAAGCGGTAGCAACATCACCAAAGATGAAGTGGCTGTCACGGTTGCGCCAGTTCAGATGCGCGGAAGTAATCTCTACGTTAACCACAGCGATGCGCTTTGCAAGGCCTGAGACGATAGAGCCATGAGCTTGTGAGAGACCAAAGGTCGCCGCACTACAGGCCACGTTCATATCATAAGCAAAGCCACCAACCATACCGATTTCGTTTTGAATCTCGATAGCAACCGCAGGATAAGTACGTTGAAAGTTTGAGCAGGCAAGAATGATACCGTCCAAATCATTAGCTTCTAAACCGGCATCAGCCAACGCGTCTTTTAACGCTGCTGAACCCATTTCTGCCATAACAGACAGCTCTTCGCCAAGGTTGCGATAAGCAATAACTGGCGCCATAATCTCAGGGTCGAGAATACCGTCTTTTTCCATCACATAGCGTGACTTGATGCCAGAGACTTTTTCGATAAACTCAGCTGATGAAGGTTGCAGAGCAGTGATGGTATCATTGGCGATTTCATCAGCATGCTTTTCGTTATAATTTTCTACATATTGATTGAATGATTCGACTAGCTCTTCGTTGCTAATGCTATAAGGAGGGATGTAAAGACCAGTGCCGGTGATACAAGTCGTCATGAGAAGCTTCCTTGTCTACTACTATATTGTCTATAATAAGCATAAAATTTGCGAAAATAAGGATCAGCTTTTAAGCGACCCTTTTTTCAATGAGGGTTTTCAGTAAATATTCAGTGAATACCTGTAAACTTAAAACTAGTGCTCTTATTATGCCTGAATAATAGAATTTTGCTAATAGGTTGTTACAAATAACTAT
>CBETCF010000140.1:0-6013 GCA_965534785.1 uncultured Psychrobacter sp. | reverse complement strand
AATAATGCAGCTAATAATAGCTCTAGCGTTTCACCGGCTGCTGTTAGTGCTCATATTGTCAAAATTAAGCAATGGCTCGCTGAGTTTAAGCAATTACCTTTGGCTGAAGTCGATCCTTACCTTTATGTCCATCGCGATGTTCATGCGCTGACTCATTGGCTTAGAGTAGCCGCTGGCCTTGATTCGATGATATTGGGCGAGCCGCAAATATTAGGTCAAATAAAACAAGCGGTACATCTGGCGCAAGATGAAAGAGTACTCAATAACCAGCTAGGCTGGATAGTCGATCAAGTTTTTGCGGCAGCGAAACGAGTGCGTAACGAGACCCATGTGGGGGCGCAAGCGGTATCACTTGGCTTTGCCGCGGCCAAACTGGTCACCCAAATATTTGATAAATTGCCTGAGCGCACCTTATTGGTTGTCGCGGCGGGTGAGATGAATCGCTTAGTGGCTACTCATATCGCCGGTTTAGGGGTAGGGCGTATTATCATCTGTAATCGTAGCCCGGAGCGGGCTGAAGCCTTGGCTGCTGAGCTGCGTCAACCAGGTCGTAGCGTTGAGGTAAGAGCATTACAAGAGTTGCCACAATTACTCCATGAAGCGGATATCGTTAGCAGCTGTAGCGGTAGTATGAACTTGCTAATTGATAAAACCATGGCAGTGCGAGCCCTCAAGCGTCGCCGTTATCAGCCGATGCTGATGATTGACTTAGCCGTACCGCGTGACATTGATTCGACTATCAGCCAGATGGATGATGTCTATCTATATTCAGTGGATGACTTGCAGCACGTAATAGCTGGCAACCTTGAGCAGCGCCGACAAGCCGCTGTCGATGCTGAGCTACTAGTGAGTCAGCTGGTCGTTGAGATGGAGCAGCGCTTTCAGGTGCGCAAAGTAGGTAAAGACATCGAACATTACCGCAGTCGCACTCATAGCCAAGTTGATAAACTATTGACGCAGTCTATTGCTAGATTAGAAAACGGTGAAGTCAGCGCTGAAGAGATAGTGATAGAGCTGTCTAGGCGTTTGACCCAAACCTTAACTCATGCCCCATCGAAATTGATGCGTAAGGCTGCTCGTGAAGGCGACAGCGAACTATTGGATTTTGTGGTTTCAGGGCTACATAACGCTTATCGGGATAAGTCATAAAGGCTTAGCCTAAAGCTTATTTGATACATTTCACCCTCAATAGAATGATTAGCAAACTATTGCCAGTGTTGCTTATCGGTGATAATATTAATTAACCACGCTATATTAGCGTCTGCTGTTTCAACGACTATCATTGTATATCCTCATGGATAGATAGCGCTGCGCATAGCATTGCAGTAACACGGATAGTTTATCTGTATGACCTCTGGTAATATCTACCAACGGCAATAGCGCTAGGATAAAGGGCTATATCGTCTATTCTATATTTTCTCTTTTCTTAGTCGATACTTATTTAGTATTAACTGACTTAGTATCCACTCGCAAGTATACTCAAATATTTACATCCAAATAATCTAAAAACAAGGAGTTTTTATGACTGCATTACGTCAAGATATCGATCCAGAAGGTCTGTTAGAGTATTCAGTCGTTTATACCGACCGTGCCCTCAACCATATGTCAAAAGCTTTTCAACAAGTGATGAATGATTTATCACGTGAGCTCAAATCCGTCTATAACGCTGAAGCGGTAGCCATCGTTCCAGGTGCTGGTACTTATGGTATGGAAGCCGTAGCGGCGCAATTGGCACGTGACCAAGACTGCTTAATCATTCGTAATGGTATGTTTAGTTACCGCTGGACGCAAATTTTAGAAAAAGGCAATCTTGCCAAATCCTCTACGGTTTTGAGCGCTCATCGCGAAGATAGTGATGCGCCAAAGCCTTTTGCACCAGTGGATATCGATGAAGCGGTCGCTAAAATAAAAGAGCATAAGCCTGCTATTGTATTTGCCCCGCACGTTGAAACCTCAGCGGGTATGATTTTACCTAATGATTATATTAAAGCTTTAGCGGAAGCAACGCATAGCGTTGGCGGCTTATTGGTCATTGACTGTATTGCTTCAGGTTGTGTCTGGCTTGATATGAAAGAGTTGGGTATTGATGTGCTTATCAGTGCGCCGCAGAAAGGCTGGAGCAGTACCCCTTGTGCCGGTCTCGTTATGCTAAGCGACGCTGCTATCAAAAAAGTAGAGAGCACAGAATCTAATAGCTTCAGTCTTGACTTAAAGAAATGGTTAGAGATTATGCGTGCTTATGAGAATGGTGGTCACGCTTATCATGCGACGATGCCAACCGATAGTCTACGTCAGTTCCGCGATACTATTATGGAATCTAAAGAAATCGGCTTTGATAAGCTGTGCGATGCGCAGTGGGAGCTAGGTAATAAGATTCGTGACGTGCTAGGCGAAAAAGGTTTTAAGGGTATTGCTGTTGAAGGTTATAGCGCACCGGGCGTAGTAGTATGCTATACCGACCGCAATGATATCCATAACGGTAGTGCGTTCGCAGAAGCTGGCGTGCAGATCGCTGCTGGTGTACCACTAAAAGTAGGCGAGCCTGAGAGCTTCAAGACTTTCCGCGTAGGACTATTTGGTCTAGATAAATTAACGGATGTTAATGGTGCAGTACAACGTTTTGAGACTGCTCTTGAGCAAGTATTAGCAGAGCAATCTGCTTAATAGCTATTTTGATGGTTAGACTATTTAATATTCTAACAGTCAATAATTCAAGCATTTAAAATAAAATACTGAGCCTGTTAACACAGTTGCTCAGTATTTTTTGGCTATTTATTATGTTTTATAATATAATGTATTTTTATAGATAGATATTAAATTTAATTGAGTGCTTTTATGACTATACAAATAGATTGGCAAGCCTTTACTCCCATCTCATTGGTAGGCGGCTTAATGTTAGGTGTGGCTACCGTTATCTTATTATTAGGTATTGGTCGAATCGCTGGTATCAGTGGTATCGCGGCAAATTTATTCAAACCCAAGCAAGTAGAAGCTTGGCAGATATTATTTATCGTTGGTCTTATCGCCGCGCCACTTTTATATCAGCTAGTGCTGCCGCTACCGGCGGTGCAAGTTAGTAGCTCTTTACCGCTACTTATTATAGCGGGGTTATTGGTAGGCTTTGGCACGCGCTTGGGCTCAGGCTGTACTAGTGGTCATGGTATCTGCGGTAATGCCCGATTGTCACCACGCTCGATGGCAGCAACGGTTACTTTTATGTTATTCGGTATTATTACCGTGTTTATTGGTCGGCAGGTTTTGGGCTTGATTTAATCAGGCAAAATATAGAATAACGAGAATTGAATATGCTTAAAAATATAATTGGTTTACTAGCAGGCTTATTATTTGGCTTTGGTCTGCTGATATCAGGGATGACAGATCCCGTTAAAGTACAAGGTTTCTTAGATGTATTTGGTGCTTGGGATATCTCGCTAGCACTAGTGATGGGTGGCGGTTTAGCTGTCGCTATAGTCGGCGTACAATTAGCCAAACGTCAGCAAAGTAGTTGGATTGGTACTTTGATTGAGATGCCAAGTAAAACGGTCATCAATAAAAAGCTACTAATCGGCGCGATGCTGTTCGGTATCGGTTGGGGCTTAGTCGGTATTTGCCCAGGTCCTGGTATCGTGCTGCTCGGCACTGGTCAATGGCAAGCTTATGTCTTTATACCAGCGATGATTGTTGGGATTTTGGTCTATCAATGGCTTGAGCCAAAACTTGGTTGATAATGAAAAGCTATAAAGTTAGCTTTTTAAGATTCGCTTTGCAATAGAGGATAGAAAATTGCGCTCACTCATCAGTCGCCTGTCTGCATAGCTGACCACAAAGCGCTTGTGTTACGATAGCAGTCATACAAAACTTAGACAGTTTTAGACTGATAAAGCTATTTATTAACCTGTACTTACAAGGATAGTCACATGAGCGCCAGCAGCAATAATAACCGTAATGCCAGCACTATTAATACAGCTCATAGCAATGAGCATTACCCACACTTATTCGAGCCATTAGACTTAGGGTTTACTTCGCTAAAGAATCGCTTGGTTATGGGCTCTATGCATACTGGTCTTGAGGATAGATTCTACAATTACGGCAAGCTAGCCGCCTATTTTGAAGAGCGCGCCAAAGGTGGCGTGGCGATGATGATTACTGGTGGTATATCTCCCAATCGCGAAGGTTGGTTATTGCCTGCTGGTGGTACGATGAATACCAAGCTTGACGTTATCAATCATCAACGCGTTACTCGCGCCGTGCATAAACACGATAGCAAAATCATCATGCAAATCTTGCATAGTGGTCGCTATGGCTACCATCCATTTATCGTCTCTTCTAGTCCGATTAAATCGCCAATTACGCCGTTTAAGCCGCGTAAAATGAGCGTGAAAAATATTGAGCAAACCGTAGAAGACTATGCACGCTCTGCTAAGTTAGCCAAACAAGCAGGCTATGACGGTGTTGAGATTATGGGCTCAGAAGGCTATTTGCTGAACCAGTTCTTATCTAGCCATGTCAATAAACGCAGCGATCAATACGGCGGCGATATCAACGGTCGTATGAAGTTGTCTGTCGATATTGTCAAAGCAGTACGCGAAGCAGCCGGTGAGGACTTCATTATCGTTTTCCGTCTCTCGCTCATCGATTTGGTCAAAGACGGTAACGTTATGGACGAGGTCATCACTGTTGCCAAAGCGCTAGAAGAAGCAGGCGTCACTATCATGAATACTGGTATCGGCTGGCATGAAGCGCGCGTACCGACTATCGTCACTAGTGTGCCACGCGCAGCCTTTGTCGACTTTACCGCTGAGATTAAAAAGCACATCAATATTCCGGTGATGGCGTCTAACCGTATCAATATGCCAGATACTGCTGAGAACATCGTGGCTAGTGGACAAGCCGATTTAATCCAAATGGCGCGTCCGTTCCTTGCCGATGCGCACTGGGTCAATAAAGCGGAAAAAGGCCAAGCCGATCGCATTAATACTTGTATCGCCTGTAACCAAGCTTGTCTCGATCATACTTTTGAGAATAAACGCTCGACTTGTCTAGTCAATCCACAAGCTTGTCATGAGACTGAACTGGTCTATACCAAAGCTAAAAAGCCCAAAAAAGTTGCTGTCGTTGGTGGCGGTGTCGCTGGTATGTCAGCCGCTCATGTCGCGGCATTACGCGGTCATAAAGTCACGCTATTTGAGGCCAAAGATATCTTGGGCGGTCAGTTTAATTATGCCAAAGTCATTCCTGGTAAAGAAGAATTCTTCGAGACCATTCGCTACTATATCAATGAGCTTGAGCACTTAGGTGTTGAAGTCAAACTCAATACCAAAGTCGATAAGGCTATGCTTGAGCAAGGCAAATTCCAACACGTGGTAGTCGCTACTGGGGTAGTGCCAAAAAGCCTCGAAGGTAAACTTGAAGGCGCTGATATGCCGCAAGTGATGAGCTACGCTGAGCTATTATCCGGTGAGAAATCAGTCGGCGATAGCGTCGCGGTCATTGGAGCTGGTGGTGTTGGCTTCGATGTTAGTGAATATTTAACGGCGCGTCATGGCCAGGCGTTAGATGAGCTCGGTCCTGAGACACTCAAAGATCCAAGCTACCGCCCAGAGCCACAATCTATCGAGGAGTGGCGCGAAGAGTGGGGCGTCACCTCTGATATGAACTATCAAACGGATGGCGGCCTAATCAAGCCTGAAGCTATCACGCCGATTCGTCAAGTGTATTTGATGCAGCGTACTAAAGGTCGCTTAGGCGCAGGCCTGAATAAAACTTCAGGTTGGGTACATCGTGCGCATATCAAGTCACACGGCGTCATCCAAGTCGCTGGTGTGCAATACGAAAAAATCACTAAAGAAGGTATTTGGATTACTAATCCACAAGGCCAAAGTCAATTACTTCGTGTCGATAGCGTGGTGGTCTGCGCCGGTCAAGAGTCGGTAGTAGAGCTAATGCCAAACGTTGGTGATGCGCCAGACGCGCAATATCATTTGATTGGTGGAGCTAAGCTTGCCGCTGAGCT
>CBETCF010000139.1:0-6039 GCA_965534785.1 uncultured Psychrobacter sp. | reverse complement strand
ACCATGATACCCGTCCTGAGTTCACCGCGCCTAAAGTCAGTTGGACTCCAGTCATTTCACCATCTTCGTTAACTATCTATCAGTCCGGAGCCGAAAACAATTTCCCTGCTTGGCAAGGCAATGCGCTTATTAGTGGTCTATCTTCAAAAGCTTTGGTCGTAGCAACTATAGAGAACAATCAGGCGGCTGAGCGTTATCGTTATGATATGGGCGAACGTATTCGTAGTGTGTTGGCGGTAGAGGGAGCGGTGTATTTGCTTGAAGATGGTGAAGATAGTCAGTTAATGAAACTATTGCCGGACTGACTTTGTTATATCTTTATAGCGCTTATTCCAATTACTATCAAAATTATAGCTATAGCATTTTTGGTCACCAATAATCAACTCTGCTGATGTATTCCTATTTGGTTATACTAGGCAATCTATTGATAATAAATGGTTATTTTGTTAAAGTAACTTTCCTAAAAAATTAAGGTTACTAAACAGATGGATCATGTCAAGGTCGAAAGATTGGGACCATTTCCAAGAGTCAATAAACCTGTTTTTATCACATCAGGTCTCTTGATTGTTGGTTTTATCATTTTTGGAACGTTTTTTACCGAAACCGCAGGCGCACTATTTAGCTTCTTGCAAAGTTTCATTACTACTAATTTCGGCTGGTTCTTTATCGTATTAATGAACGTGGCTTTAGTATTTTGTATTTATCTAGTAGCCAGTCGCTATGGTGATATTCGCTTAGGAAAACAAACGGAACGCGCGCAATATCCACTATTTTCATGGATTGCGATGCTGTTCTCGGCAGGTATTGGTATTGGACTGGTTTATTGGGGCACCGCAGAACCTTTATATCACTATATGGCGCCACCATTAGGGGAAGCGGAAACTATAGAGTCTGCCAAGCAAGCGATGAATATCTCTTTTCTACATTGGGGCTTACATGCTTGGGCGATTTATACCATAGTAGCCTTGTCATTGGCCTATTTCCACTTCAGACGCGGCTTACCGCTCTCTATCCGCTCAACGTTGTATCCAATATTGGGTAAAAGAATCTATGGTCGTTGGGGGCATACCGTCGATATTTTAGCGGTATTTGGTACTATGTTCGGGGTAGTAACGTCTTTAGGTTTAGGGGTGATGCAAATAAACTCAGGCCTTGAAGGCTTGTTTGGTGTTCCTAATACTATTGGTATACAGTTCATTATTATCGCTTTTGTGACCGCTTTAGCTTGTGGCTCATTGATGTTAGGTCTTGATAAAGGTATCAAGCGCTTAAGTGACATTAATATGGGCTTTACTGGTGTACTGTTAGCCTTCATGGTTATCTTAGGTCCAACGTTATTTATTTTTGATAGCTTTTTTGAGAATATTGGTAATTATTTAGGCGCAGTAGTTCCCCTCAGCTTTTGGGGCGAAGCTTATAGCGGTACCGATTGGCAGGCAGGTTGGACTATATTTTACTGGGCATGGTGGGTAAGTTGGTCACCATTCGTAGGGGTGTTCATTGCTCGCATTAGCCGTGGCCGTACTATTCGTGAATTCGTTTTAGGGGTGCTATTGATCCCGATGACTATTTTATTCTTTTGGTTCACGACTTTTGGCGGTGTCGCTATTCAAATGGAGTTATTGGCAGGCTTAGACCCGCTAATCGCTAGTCCAGGGTTGGTAGAAGCAGTACAAGCCGATACTGGTAGCGCTATCTTTAAGTTAGTCGAATACTATCCTTTGACTAAACCCATTACCTTCTTAATCGTCATTATGATCGTCTTATGGTTTGTGACCTCATCGGACTCAGCAAGCTTTGTCATTGACATGCTGACGGCTGGTGGTGATACCAATCCACCAAAGATTCAGCGTTTATTTTGGGCGATTATGCAAGGTCTGATTGCCGCTATCCTATTAGCAGCAGGGGGTCTTGGAGCGTTGCAAGCCGCCGCTATCGTAGCAGGATTGCCATTTGCTCTGGTCATTTTTGTGATGATGTATGCGTTATGGCGCGGATTAGGTCGTGATCGTTTGATACTGTATCGTGCTCAGCAACAGTTTATAACTGACGAGTCAGTTGACCATAATACCGCCAATGAATTCGTCGATGAGGAGTTCTTGAAGGGTCCACCTAAGATCGTCAAAGGCGATTAAGGTCTACAAATTCTTTAACGGTTAATACGCAAAACCCCAGTCTATTAGTAGGCTGGGGTTGTTTTTTTTGAGAGACTTGCTGCCAGAAAGTGGTCTTAATAAGTGTTTTTTACATTGAAAATATAGTTAAATTACAGCTGTTTGTTTCTTGACTATTTTTGTATATTAAAGACTGTGCTGGTAATGTTGCATTTGATAATTGATTAATATCTTGTTATGGTGGCGCAATTTTATTTTTTGGAAACTCTATGGATCACGTAAAAGTTGGCCGCTTAGGCCCTTTTCCACGGGTAAGTAAACCGGTATTTTTGACCTCAGCGATTTTGATTTTGATCTTCATTATCTTTGGGGCTTTCTTCAACGCCCAAGCCGAAGTCGTCTTCAATGCAGCCAAAGCCTTTGTCTCTTTACGCTTTGGTTGGTTCTTTATTGTGGTCGTGAACTTAGCTTTAGTCATGAGCATCTACATGATATTTAGCCGCTATGGGGATATTAGATTAGGTCATCAAACTGAGAGGCCTGAGTATAATCTGATCTCTTGGATTGGTATGTTGTTCTCAGCAGGTATCGGTATTGGCTTGCTCTATTGGGGTACTGCCGAGCCACTTTATCATTTTATGGCACCGCCATTAGGCACGCCTGAAAGCGTTGAAGCCGCTAAGTTGGCAATGAATATTTCCTTCTTGCATTATGGTCTACACGTCTGGGCAATCTACGGTATGGTCGCTCTAGCACTGGCTTATTTTCATTATCGAGTAGGCTTGCCTTTAGCTATTCGCTCAACGCTTTATCCGCTAATCGGTAAGAAAATCTATGGTCCTATGGGTCATACGGTCGATACGCTAGCGGTGTTTGGGACTATGTTTGGGGTTGTGACTACTTTAGGCCTTGGGGTATTACAGATTAACTCAGGCCTTGAGAGCTTATTTGGTATTCCAAACAACATTACCGTGCAGATTATTCTGATCGCCTTTATTACCATGTTAGCAGGACTATCGCTATTTATGGGACTCGATAAAGGTATCAAGCGTTTAAGTGATATCAATATCTTATTCACTGCCGTGTTGCTAAGCTTTGTGATTATCTTAGGTCCTACGCAGTTTATTTTTAATAGCTTCGTTGAAAACGTCGGTAATTACTTGCATCAAGTGATTCCGTTAGGTCTTTGGACTGAGTCTTATGAAGGCCAAGAAAACTGGCAGTCTTCTTGGACAATTTTCTATTGGGCTTGGTGGATTAGCTGGTCACCATTCGTTGGTGTGTTCGTAGCCCGTATCTCACGTGGCCGTACGATTCGTGAGTTTATCTTAGGGGTGCTACTGATTCCTATTACCATTTTATTCTTATGGTTTACTGCATTCGGTGGCTCAGCGGTACATTTAGAGTTGATGGCAGCAATCGATCCTAATATGGCAAGCCCAGGTCTAATCGAGGCAGTTAAAGCCGATACTGGTAGCGCCATCTTTAAGTTAATGGAATCTTATCCACTAACCTCAGCAGTAAACTTACTGATTGTCATCATGATTGTACTTTGGTTTGTGACCTCATCAGATTCAGCCAGTTTTGTTATCGATATGCTGACTTCTGGTGGTGATACCAATCCTCCTAAGATTCAACGTTTATTTTGGGCAGGTACCGAAGGGGTTATTGCTGCGGTACTATTGGCAGCAGGTGGTTTAGGGGCCTTGCAAGCGGCTTCCATTGTTTCAGGGTTTCCGTTCGCTATTGTGATTGTGATTATGATGTACTCGTTACTGCGTGGTTTAAGTCGAGATCACTTGATTCTTTATCGTAATCAGCAGTGGTTTATCACTGAAGAGTCCGCCGATCATAACTCTGCCAATGAGTTCCGTGATGAGAGCTTACTCAAAGGCCCGCCAGCTATTATTGAAAAGCCCGATGAGTAATCGGCCGCTTAAAAATTAGTCGGTTAACCGTAAAGTTTTAATAGAAAAATGCCCAACTTACCTAGGTAAGTTGGGCATTTTAGTTTGAGCAATTTAGAATTATTTATAACTGAGCTTTAACTTATAAACTGATTTATTAGACATAAGACTGTCAAAAAAATAGCCTATCTCAAAGATAGGCTATTTTTATTTATGATATTAAGGTTTTATTCACCGGCTTTATCGTCTTTGTTAAGTTGCACATAGTTATCGAAGTTCTGTGCGTAGTCTGTCAAATTATCACTAAGCATTTGACGATATTGTTTGACATAAAATTCAACGATATCATCTTTTTCTTTAGCGAAGTCATCGCCTTTCACGAAGCCTATAGAGGCGACTGATGCGCTATAACGGGCAGCAGCATAAAGCAGGGAAGCGCCAACTTGTCCTGAATGCGCTTTTTCGCCTAACTGGCTATTAGCAACGCCAATAATCTCGTCGGCACGTTGATAAAAAGACTGCATTTCAGGAGTAATCTCAACGCTGTTGTCAGTATTTACCGTATCGTTTTGTACATTATCATTAGACATAAAAGACTCCTATTAGATGATGTTAGTTAAATCGTATCTTATTTATATAGTGCGAGTTAAACGGTATAAGTTAAGTGATGCAAGCTCAATGTTGCGAGTCAAGCAAGGTCTAGCATTCGCGATTATAAACCAGCATCGGCTTTAAGAATCTCAGCTTTATCCGTTTTTTCCCAAGTAAAAGCGGTTTCAGAACCAGGACGACCGAAGTGCCCAAAAGTTGCCGTTTGCTGATACATAGGCTGCAATAGGTTAAGCATACGAGTGATACCATAAGGGCGCAAGTCAAAATGCTTACGAATCAGGCGAATGATTTCTTCATTATCAATCTTGTTGGTGCCAAAGGTATTGATAGAGATAGAAGTCGGCTCTGCGACACCAATCGCATAGCTCACCTGCACTTCACAGCGATCTGCAATACCAGCGGCGACGATATTTTTGGCGACATAACGTACTGCATAGGCAGCGCTGCGATCAACTTTAGAAGGATCTTTGCCACTAAAAGCACCACCGCCATGACGGGCCATACCGCCATAAGTATCAACAATAATTTTGCGGCCAGTCAAGCCAGCATCGCCAACAGGGCCACCGATCACAAACTTGCCCGTTGGGTTAATATGATAGCGCGTGCCTTTATGCAGTAGTTCTGCTGGCAACACTTGTTTGATGATGTTTTCCATCACCGCTTCTTGTAAATCCGCTTGTGAAATACTTGGGTCATGCTGGGTTGAGAGCACTACCGCATCGATAGCAACGGGACGGTTACCCTCATAGTTTAGCGTTACTTGTGCCTTGGCATCAGGGCGTAACCACGGTAGCTCACCGGCACGGCGTAGCTCAGATTGGCGCTGCATCAAGCGATGAGCATATTCAATAGGGGCTGGCATTAACACTTCAGTCTCATTACTGGCGTAGCCGAACATCAAGCCTTGATCGCCAGCGCCTTGTTCTTCTGGGCTGCTACGATCCACGCCTTGAGCAATCTCAGGTGACTGTTTACCGAGCATGTTGATGACAGCACAAGTCTCGCCGTCAAAGCCTAAGTCTGAATGATGATAGCCGATGCCATTGACGGTATCACGAACGATACGCTCAAAGTCAATATTGGCGGTGGTTGAGATCTCGCCCGCTAATACTACCGCGCCGGTTTTAACTAAGGTTTCGCAAGCGACACGGGCATGCAGATCTTCACGCAGGATGGCGTCAAGTATGGCATCGGAGATTTGGTCAGCCATTTTATCGGGATGGCCTTCACTTACGGATTCTGAGGTAAATAAACTATATTCACGCATAATGGGATCGCTTAATGGCAGGGACTGTTACAAAAAATCAGTCATTATTAAATGTTATAAAAATAAAAAAAGTGGCTCAAAAAAATTACCATATCTTACCGTGATTTGGTCCAAAACTCTAGGGTGTCTTTACGACTCA
>CBETCF010000138.1:0-6081 GCA_965534785.1 uncultured Psychrobacter sp. | reverse complement strand
CAAAGCTGAAAGCTTAGTAGTCTCAGCTGGCAAGCATGATAAAGACTTAGGCCCGTTAATTTCAGCATCTGCAAAAGCCCGTGTTGAGCACTTGATCGGCACTGGTGTAGAAGAGGGTGCTAGCTTAATTTTAGATGGTCGCGGTATTACTGTCGAAGGCTATGAGCAAGGTAATTTCGTTGGTCCGACTATCTTTGATAATGTCACAGCCGATATGCAAATTTATCAACAAGAAATCTTTGGCCCAGTGCTTTGTATCATGCGCGCCGATAGTTTAGATGAAGCGATAGAATTACTAAATGCTAATCCGCATGGTAATGGTACCGCTATTTTTACTCAGTCGGGAGCTGCGGCGCATAAGTTCCAGCAGGATGTTATGGTCGGTCAAATCGGTATTAATTTGCCTATTCCAGTGCCATTACCGATGTTCTCCTTTTCAGGATCGCGCGCGAGTAAACTTGGTGATTTAGGTCCTTATGGCAAGCAAGCGGTGCAGTTTTATACCCAGACTAAAACAGTTACCGCACGTTGGTTCGACGACGAAGCGAGCCAAGGCAAAGTAAATACTACTATTTCGATGTAGGCTCAATAATTTAGAGTCTTTAAAACAATTGGCATTAGAGCCTATTTTTAAAGCTAATCTTAACCTTTTTATATCAGTCAAATGCGCAAGGAAAATGTCATGGATTTCTCATTAACAGACGATCAAGTAGCCTTTGCCCAAAGTGCCAAACAGTTCGCGAAAAAAGAGTTACGACCCAATGCCGCTGAGTGGGATCGTACTGCACATTTTCCAGTCGAGGTGATTAAGAAAACCGGCGAGCTTGGCTTTTTGGGCTTATATACCAATGCTGATTATGGCGGTTTAGGCTTGCCACGTTTGGACTCAGCTATTGTCTTTGAGGAATTGGCTTGGGGTGATACCTCCGTCGCCGCCTATATGAGTATCCATAATATGGTAGCGTGGATGATTGGCGAATATGGCAGTGATGAGCTGTGCCAACATTATCTGCCAAAGATGATGAGCGGCGAATGGCTTGGTAGTTACTGTTTGACTGAGCCAAACGCTGGCTCTGATGCCGCCTCACTACGTACCAAAGCAGAAAAGCAAGGCGACTATTACATTGTTAATGGCGAAAAATCTTTTATCTCAGGCGCGGGCTCAACCGATGTTTTAGTGGTCATGGCGCGTACTGGTGATGCTGGGGCAAAAGGGGTATCGGCTTTTGTAATAGATGCGCACAGCGAAGGTATCGAGTATGGTAAGAATGAGCATAAAATGGGCTGGAAAGCGCAGCCAACGCGCACTATTAGTTTCAAAGATGTCAAAGTACCCGCTGCCAATCTAATAGGTATGGAAGGGCAAGGGTTCAGTATCGCTATGAAAGGCTTGAATGGCGGACGTATTAATATCGGTATTTGTGCGGTTGGTACTGCTCAGTCTGCGTTAGAGACAGCGAATAATTATGTCAAAGAGCGCAGCCAATTTGGCAAGCCAATAGCAGCGTTTCAATCGGTGCAATTTAAATTAGCTGATATGCTAACGCAAATGGTAGCCGCACGGCAGATGCTCTATTTGGCTGCTGATAAAGTGGATAAAAATGATCCGCAAGCCTCCGTTTACTGCGCAATGGCGAAGCGACTGTCGACTGACCTGAGCTTTGAGGTGGCCAATCAAGCGTTACAATTACATGGTGGTTATGGTTATCTGAATGACTATCCGCTTGAGCGTCATGTCAGAGATTTGCGTGTGCACCAGATATTAGAAGGCACTAATGAGATTATGCGAGTGATTATCTCTCGGCAAATGCAGCAAGACGATGCCCTTAGCTCTTTGCGTTAATAATTGCGTTGATGGTTAATTTAGTCTTTGAATTAACGATTAGTTTAGATTTCCTAAGCTTTTGAGTATTCATTTCTTATAAAAATAATAGGTTCCTTTTATGACAACCAATAACCCTAGTGCTGAAACTATTCCCTTTCCAAAAAAAGAAGCGGCGGTACTTTTTCATACCGAAGATACCGACTGCGGTCATCAGCTCGGTATCATGACCTTAAATAGTCCAAAGTCGCTCAATGCTTTAAGTGTGGAGATGTGTCAACTATTATCAAAGCAACTTGAGCAATGGCAAACCGATAGTCAAATAGTCGCTATTGTCCTTAGAGGAGCAGGGGAAAAGGCGTTTTGTGCTGGCGGCGATATTCGTAAACTCTATGACAGCATGTCAGAGATGGCGCCATTACCCAATCCTTACGCCACTGAGTTTTTTGGTCATGAGTATCGCTTATATCGTCAAATGCACTTTTATCCTAAGCCGCTGATTCTATGGGGCGATGGCATTATTATGGGCGGAGGCATGGGGTTAATGGCAGCTTGTAGTCATCGTATCGTCACTGAGCGCACCCGTTTTGCCATGCCGGAGATTACTATTGGCTTGTTTCCTGATGCTTCTGGCAGTTGGTTTTTGCAACGTATGCCAGCCAATAGCGGATTGTTTCTAGGATTAACAGGCGCGCAGTGCAATGGCAGCGATGCTTTATTAGCCAATCTTGCCGAGTACAGTGCCAGTAGTGAAGATTATGACGCTATCATTCAGCGTCTAACTCAAGCCAATTGGCGAGCAGAAATTGAGCAAGGCTATGGTAGATTGCCTAGTGTGACCAGTCGCGCTTTGGCCGCTCATCCAGTAGCAGAGTTACCGAGTAGCAAGCTAGCAAAATATTGGCAACCGATTCAGCAATTGATGAATAGTGGTGGACTGGCTGAGATTGATAGTTTGCTGCAAGATGATAAAGCATTGGCCAATCTCAATGCTGAGTTTGCAGCAGACAGCTGGACTCAACGAGCTATTGCCACTTATCGCCATGGCTGTCCAGCGACTGCAGCTCTGACTTATGCGCTTTTCTATAAAGTCAGCGCATTATCGTTAGAGCAAGTATTATATCTAGAGGCTAACGTTGCGGTGCACTGCGCAGCCAATCCTGATTTTAAAGAAGGCGTGCGCGCATTATTGATTGACAAGGATAAGAGTCCGCAGTGGTCGCGCACACTAGCAGAGTGTCTGAGCACTGAGGGACAAGCTTATATCGAGTCGCACTTTGATAATCCTTATTCGCAAGGACAACATCCTTTGCAGCAGTGGTTAGGAGCAGATGCGCTAGGGTCTCAGCACGTTCGCTAATGATATTCGTGAGTACAGCGTTTAAACCTATATGACCAAATTTTACTTTCAACTTACCATACAAGTATTAATGCTAGTATAAGCAAGAATATAACTATCAGTATAAGTACCGATATAAGCAAAAATGTAATGAGTTTTTAGCTGACTGCTAAACTTTCAGCCAAGTGATCAAGGAGTGATGCAATGAGTAACACAGACAGTACAACCCTACAAAATAAAGCGGCAAAGCCAAATATCGCTTTTATAGGTCTAGGTCATATGGGCGCTCCTATGGCAGAGAACTTACTTAAAGCCGGTTACTCTTTGACGGTCTACGATATATCAACAGCGGCAACCGATCGTTTACGACAAGCGGGTGCTAGCGTCGCTGATAACCCAAAAATGGCGATAGCTGATGCCCAACTGGTGATCACTATGCTTCCTGCAGGCGAGCAGGTGCTGTCCATATATTTGGGCGCAGATGAGCAAGGAAGAGATGGCTTATTGGCTAATCTGCCTCAAGGAACATTAGTGATAGATAGCAGTACCATAGCGGCATCTGACGCACGTATGGTAGCAAAAGAGGCAAATAAGTTAGGTATAGATTTCTTAGATGCACCGGTATCAGGCGGTACTGGCGGTGCGGTTGCGGGTAGTCTAACCTTCATCGTTGGTGGTAGCGATCAGGCTTTTACTAAAGCTCAACCTGTTCTCAAAGTTATGGGCAAAAACATATTTCATGCCGGCGACCATGGTGCCGGACAAGTCGCCAAAATATGCAATAACATGCTGCTTGGCATCCTTATGACCGGTACTGCTGAAGCGATCAATCTAGGGGTCAAGAACGGCTTAGATGCCAAAGTGTTATCAGATATTATGCTGCAAAGCTCAGGGCGTAATTGGACATTAGAAGTTTACAACCCTTATCCGCAAGTGATGGAAAATGTGCCTTCTAGTCATCATTATAAAGGCGGGTTTAAGAGTAAGCTGATGCAAAAAGATCTCAATCTTGCGCTACAAACAGCGAAAGAGATTCAAGTTGAGACCCCAATGGGAAATAAGGCGGCGCAGTTATATGATGACCATGTCAAAGAAAATGAGGATAAAGACTTTTCTAGCATTATGGCCACATATGATAAGTCAGTATTGCTTTAATATGAGCAAGAATTATTGAGCTGTCTTATTTCCAACTGCTCATTTCTAATTTTTGCGCTTATGTGTTAATAACTTGGGTGTTAATTATCCATTAATTTGAGAATTATGAAGTTCACGTATCATTAACTTCATATAATAGGTTTTGAATATCCTGCGCGGCTATTCTTAACCTTGGCACATGGGTTAATAATTCATCTAATGTTACGCGGATAATAGGGGCATTAACGAAGAGCGAGGCGACGTAACGTGATTTTTTATCAAGGATGGGTACGGATACCGAAAAGGTACCAGAGATATACTCCTCATTATCCACCCCAATGCCTGACTCAGCGATAGCATCTAACTCTGCATTCAGCTTATTTATATCGGTAAAAGTGTTGTTGGTATATTTATCAAGTGATAGCTGTTGCAGGATTTTAGCGCGTTTCTGCGCCGACAATTGACTAAGATATAGCTTGCCAGTGGCAGTACACCACATAGGCGACTTAGTGCCGACTGGTAAATATATCTGTATAGGTAGCTTAGTCTGAACTCGATTGGTATATAGCATGTTCATTTGATAAGGCACAGCGATACCGCAGCTCTCCTTGGTATGATTAACTAATCCTTGCAATATCAATTGTCTCTCATTAAAGAACAGTCTTTGCTGCCAAAGCTCAATGCTAAGGTTACGCACGCGCTTCCCTGGGATAATCCCACCGCCTATATCTACCCCTACAAATCCTTCCTCTACCAGAGTCTGTATCAATCTGTGAATAGTGGGTTTCGGAATATCTAGCTCTTGTGATAGCTCAAGAGGCGATACAGGTTTTGCTGCATAGGATACCGCTTCGACTATCTCTAAAACACGAGTAATAGAGGACACTTTTGCCATAGGATAAACTCAATAATTAATATACTAAATGATAATTGGTAAAAATATTCATCCACTAACAGGGATAATAATGCTCATAGAGTATACCTTAATAATTGTTTCAAGCTAGTAGTGAAGTACTACTACTAAATTTCCTCAAAAAAATAGCTTTGATACATCATTTCACAAAACACAACAAACCGTAGTGATTAGTTATATAAGTTAAACTGTTCTAGCCAGGAATTTAAGACAGAATAGTAACTAGATGTTTTGGACGTTACTATTCATTTAAAGGTTTGTCATTTTTAAAATTATGGGCAGGTTTTTATATTAATAAGGTATCGATTCACCCATAGGTTAATCAAATTAATTAGTAAAATTACTTACTAGCAAAGTTTGTGTTTTGGCCATAATTTAGAATAAATAGTAATGTTGAAGAGTTACTAGTATTAGCGAATACAGTCATTAGTGCTAGAAATCATTGATACGCTAATAATTCTATTAGACATATCTTGTAACAATATTAAGCTTAATCACGGATTGGTATGGTAATAATTACAATAGCCATGCAATCTTTACATAACGGTAAACAAAAAGCCCTTCTTTGGGGGTGACTTTTGCAGCCAAAATTGTTTTAATCTGCTCAACAAAATGATGGTTCAAAAACAACCTTTAATCATCATTTACAGTGGGCAAGCTATTTTACCTTTTTAGGAGATTTATAATGAAATTAATTAAACTCACGGCAGTATCTGCTGCTATCTTGGCATCGACTGCTGCTATGGCTGTTGATAACAATGAAGTTGTAGTATATGAAACAGCTGCTCCTGCTGGTCAGTATCAACAGGATGCTGGTATCATTCGTAACACTACTGGCGCGGTAGTAGGCGGCACTAAGACTTTCTTCGGTAC